>CALBVA010000001.1 GCA_937969125.1 uncultured Verrucomicrobiales bacterium
CGGAGTCGGGTGAGATGATGACAAGCGAGGGCGGCGATGGGCGCTTTATGGGAAAGGTCATTGCGACGCGATACGGAGGGCTACCGCTGGGGCGGGATCTCTTTCTTGCGATTGGGGAGACGGGGAAAAAGGTTCAGATTGTGAAGTTTGGCAGATCGGAGTGTCTTTCACCGGGGAAGGGAGATTTGGATTTACTGCTGAGGAAGGAATTGGGGATCGGAGGGGAGAATGATGAGGGGGACGATCCGGCTGCTTAAGTTCACATTCTGTGTGAGCCCGGGATTGCGGGATGGGGTAGGTACGGTCACAGTGTCACGCCTTGGCTAAAAAAGAGAAATCATCGGAAGAGGTCGGCCCGCCGGGCTTGGCAAAGGATTTGCAGGTTTTGACGAAGCTGCGGCTCAATACCTTTGTGCTCATCACCACTCTGTTCGGATTTTATCTGGCTGCGAAGGGGCTGGGCGGGATGTCGGGGAAGTGGATGCTGCTCGTTCATACTTTACTGGGGACTGCTGCCTGTGCCTTTGGCTCGGCGGCTTTTAACCAGCTGATGGAAATCGATGACGACGCTCGGATGAAGCGAACCGCCGACCGGCCGCTGCCTTCGCGACGTATGGGCGTGGTGAAAGCCTTCGCGATCGGCTGGGGGCTTTCGGCCTTCGGGGTGATTCATCTTGCTGCGATGGTGAACTCGGCTGCCGCGACCCTGGCGGCGGCCACGATTGCGATTTACGTCTTCATCTACACTCCGATGAAGAAGTGGCACTCCACCAACACCCTCGTCGGCGCGATTCCGGGAGCAATTCCGCCGCTTATCGGCTGGGTGGGCGCGGGGGCGGACTGGAATGCCTGGGGTGGGTGGTTTCTTTTCGGGCTCCTGTTTTTTTGGCAATTGCCCCATTTTGTCGCGATCAGCTGGCTGTGCCGGGAGGAGTATGAGGAGGCGGGCTACCAGATGTGGTCGAATGGCGATGTCTCCGGGAAAAAGACAGTCGTGCTTTTCATCTTCTTTTCGATCTGCCTCATCGCGCTGGTCACGGCGGGTGCTCCGACCGGGCTTTTCAGCTGGGCGGTGGCGATCGTGCACGCCCTCTTTGTGATCTACCTGATGAGGCCCATCTTGACCTACGGTGCCTCGGGCGAGCGCGGTCCCATGCGAAAGGCCTTCTTTGGCACGCTGATCTACCTGCCTGTCATTTTGCTCGGTCTTGCTTTCACGTGGAGTTGAGCTAGTTTCCCGCGCCGTGGATGTCAGCCAATTAGAGCCCGCCGAGCGCGACCCGAAGAAATTGCGAAACACCGCGCTGATCATTACGTTGCTGATGGTGGGCGGAGGATTTCTCATTCTCTGGGCCTACGGAGAGTATGGCAAAAAGGTCGAGGACAGCACTCGCCCGAGTTTCCTTCATGCGGTGACCGATCCCGATATCGAGATGATGACCGCTGAGGGAACGGTGCGGAACTTCGATGAGATGGAGGGTAATGTGGTCCTCATTCTCGCGCTCACTACGGAGGTCGCCCCGGAGTCACAGCCCACTCTTGATGCCGTCCGTAAGGTGATGGAGCATTTCAAGGAGGCGGATAATCGTCCCCGCATCCTGTGCTTCGTGCTGGATGGGGATGAGTCGGACACTGCTGCGATGAAGCCAGTGCTGGCGGAGTTTGGCGCTGAGCCGGAAGTCTGGCGGATCGCAGCGGCAAAAGATGGCAAGCAAACCATGCGGGCTTTCTTGAAGAGCAAGTTGCGCTTCGGAATCTATCCTCACGAGAAAGAGGGGAAGATGATCTACGACACCCAGCTCATGGTTCTCAATCAGCACCGTCAGGTCCGTGGGCCGTCCGGGGTGCCGATCGGCTGGGATTTCGAAAAAGTGGCGAAGTGGGAGAAGCTCTACGAAGAAGCAAAAGCACAAAGTCCGGAAAAGGAACTCGTTCCACCGAAGATCAGCACGAATGAGCTTCAGGCGAAGCTCATTGAGGCCATCGAATACCTCTACGACCACCCCGACGAAAAGGGGCAGAAGTAACATCCCACCACCACTGAAACATCGTCATGACTGACAAAAAGAAAATCGTTCTCATCTATAGCATCGTCGCGGCTGTCTCCGTGCTGATCCTCGGGATGTCATTCCTTCTCGCGAACCTCAAGAAGGAGAAGAAGCGCGATGGACCGATGGCGATCAATGCCGGGAAAGAGGAGGTGGATGAGGTGAGAAAGCTCACTGCTGACATCGATCTAAAGAAGGACGATGGCGCTTCGGTGAGGCTCGCGGATCTCAGTGAACAGGTCTGGCTCGCGGTCCAGTTTTACGCAGCTTGTCCCGAGTGTGCGAAGCGCAATGGCGAGCACCTCCTGAAGGTGTATCAGGAGTTTCAGGATCGGGAGAATTTCAAAGTGGTCTGCTTCTCAGTCGATCCGGATGATGACACCGCTGAAAAGCTGGGCGAGATTCGCGATGCTCTGGACCTCCAGAAGAACTGGTGGTTTGTCAAAGCGGAGCGTGAAAAGCTGTGGGACTTTATGAGGAATGAGATGCTCTTTGCAGACATTGCGGAACGGACCGCCCCGGCTCACATCGCAGCGAAGGGTCGCTGGGCACATGACCTCGGGATCCAGGTTTATCGTGGCGACACACTGGTAAAGAAGTGGCACTCCGGTTTGCCTCTCGATGTCCTCCGCGATGAAGTCCGCAAAGCTTTCATTGAGATCGAGAAGCCGAAGTCCTAAAGATCTGTCGTCATGAGTGAGATTCTCAATCGTCCCTTTCAGGAAGAAAAAGCCCGCAAGCTCAAGAAGCTCGTCTGGGTCCTCACCTTCGTCGTTCTCGGTCTGGTGGTGGCGATGCGTTCACCTTCCAAAATCCCCGTCTCCGATGAAGTCGCGGGTGTTATTGCCAATCTTCCCTCGGTCATCGCGCTCATCAATACTCTGGTAGCAGCCTGTCTCCTGGCGGGGCTCTGGGCGGTGTTACGGAAGAATTACCGCGCCCATCAATCGTTCATGACGGCGGCACTCGTCCTGTCATCAATTTTTTTGGTCTGCTACGTCGCCTATCATTTCACGACGGTTGAGACGCGTTTCGGCGATGTGAACGGGAACAAGGAGATCGAAAAATCAGAGGCCGAGGAAGTCGGCGGGACGCTCTATGTGTATTATGCGATCCTCATTGGTCACATTGTGGCGGCAGCGGTCAGCTTTCCCATGATTCTCATGACCTTTGTCCACTCCTGGACGGGGAACTTCGAGGCCCATAAGCACCTCGCCCGAAAGACCTTCCCGCTCTGGCTCTTCGTTGCCGTCACCGGCCCGGTGTGCTACTGGATGCTCAAACCTTATTATGCAGCCTGATTAAAAGCGCTGCGGGAGATCTCTAAGAATTAATTGCAGCCGCTTTACCTCCTCAATGGTGGCGAACATTTCCTCGGTGCTCAGCGTGGTGTCATTGAGCTTTGAGCGGAGGAATTTTTCCTTATTTTGGTAATACTTCGCGAGCATGATCGCGACGGTGTCGGCGGCTGATTCCACTGGATCGGCGGGCAGAGACTCGGTCTCATCGAAGCTTTGCTCCAAGGCGAGCTGGTCCGCTTCCTCCAGCGTCATCAGGAAGGTCTGGCGGCTGGCCGGGCTCTCGGGATTTGGTCGACGGGCGAGAATTTTTTTTAGGATATCGTTTCCCGGGATCTCCGGTAGGCATTCCTCCAATGACTCCAGCTGCTCGCAGAGATATTCAGCGGCGTCAGATGATCTCATGGAGAGGTGGCAGAGGTAGGCGATGGACCGATCCAGCAGAGTGGGTTCTATGACGACCTTCTTTTCGTGATCTTTCTCGAAGCGTCGTCCGCGATCAGGATATTTTGGCTTGTTCCGTTCAGCGGATACGGCTTGGCGGAACTCATCGCTGCCGAGGCGCAATCGGATCGCGAGATTTTGGATCGTGGCATCACGGACGAGGTCGTCATTCATCACCGCGACCAGCTCGGTGAGTCGCTTCAGTAATCCGGCCCGCTCCGAGGCGGAGGAAAGATTGATCTGGGGGAGTTCTTTATCGAGTTTGGCGTCGAAGAAGTCTTTCGAACTCTCCAGAAGCTCGCGGAATTTTTCGGATCCGTTCGCTTTGATGAAAGTATCCGGGTCATCGCCGGCGGGCAGGTGCATGAGCTTCACCGGGAGTCCGACGGAGGTGAGCTGGGCAAAGGCCTTATCCGCCGCCTTTAATCCGGCACCATCGCCGTCGTAGCAGAGGACGATGCGGTCGGTGTAGCGCTTCAGCATACGGGCGTGCTCCTCGGTGAAGGCGGTTCCGAGCGGTCCCACGGTATTTTCGAAGCCCTCCTCATGCAGTACGATAGCGTCAATCTGGCCCTCGCAGATGATCGCGAATTTTTCCTTTCCCATCGCCCGCCTCGCCTTATCAAGCCCGAAGAGGAGCTTGGACTTATTGAAGAGCGGGGTGTCGTTGGTGTTGATGTATTTCCCGCGCTTGTCGTCTTCTCGCAGGATGCGTGCGCTGAAGCCTACGACATCGCCCACATCATTGTGGATGGGGAAGGTGAGTTGATCCCAAAATTTCACCCAGAGCCCGGCGCGGGGATTGTTCTCATCCTTCATTCCGCCCAGTCCAGCCTGCACGATTTCGCGGCCTTTGAAGCCGCCCTCACGCGCTTTCGCGAGGAAGAGGTTCGAATTCTTAGGCGCCCAGCCGATGAGCCACTTCTCCGCGACTTCCTTGGAAAATCCCCGCTTCTTCAAGTAGTCCCGCGCGTGCTGGGCATCGGGCGACGTCATGAGCATCTGGTGGTAAAAGCGGGCCGTCTTATTGTTCAGCTCTTTCAGGGTGGAGAGCTTCCGCCTCCGCTTGTCGGCCTGCGGATCGTAGGCTTCCTCTTGAATCTGGATGCCGCACTTCGAGGCGAGTTTCTTGATGGCATCGGGAAAGGTGAGATTCTCATAGTTCATGAGAAATCTGATCGCACTCCCGCTCTCCCCGCAGCCGAAGCATTTATACCTCTGCCAGGCTGGATTGACCGTGAACGATGGCGTGGATTCGTTATGGAAGGGGCAATTGCACTTAAAGAGCGACCCCGCCCGCTTCAAGGGGATATAAGAATCGATAAGGTCCACGATGTTCGTCGCTTCAAGTATCGCTTCGACTGTTTCTTCAGGAATGCGTCCCACGTCCGGGATTGTGAATCGGATGCTTGGGGATCGCCAGCTTTGGGTTACTTTGTGCCCATGAAAACGGTCGCACTGACTCTCTTCTCGCTCTTCAGCCTCCTCGGGCTCCTGTCCGCAGCGGACAAACCCCTCATCGGAAAGGCCGAGGAGGAGAGCTATGAAGGACGGATTGTCCTCATCAAAGTCGGCCAAAAAGACCTCATGGTCGGGCAGAGCTTCAAATTCTGGGAACGCACGCTGGAGCGGGCCGAGGCCGAGGGCGCTAAGGCCGTGATCTTCGATCTGGATACCCCCGGCGGGCTCGCTTTTCCCACCAAGGAGCTGATGTCCATCATCGCGAATCTCGATATTCCCACCCGGGCCTACGTCAACCCCAGCGCCCTCAGTGCCGGGGCGCTCATCTCGGTCGCTACCGATAAAATCTACATGAAGCCCGGCTCGGTCATCGGCTCCGCTGGCATCATCAATGGCTCCGGCCAAGGAATGGATGAGACTGCCCGAGCGAAGGTCGAGAGCTTCTTCGATGCGCACGTCCGCTGGATCGCTGAAAAACAGGGACACGACCCCGAGGTCATCCGCGGCATGATGATTCGTCGTGATGAAGACCGCACCTACGGCGACGTCACTGTGGAAAAGGGCGGCCTCCTCGCTCTGAATTCCGCCGATGCGGTCAAGATTCAGGAGAATGGCCCCCTCCTCGCCGAAGCTGAAGTGGATTCATTGACCCAACTCCTCCTGCGCGAGGGCTGGGAAGAAGACCTCATGGTGGAAGCCACCCCGAGCGGATTCGAGAAGCTGGCCTGGTGGGTCGCGAGTGTTTCCGGCCTGCTTATCATGGTCGGCCTGGCCGGGGGATACTTTGAGCTCAAGACGCCCGGCTTCGGGCTGGGCGGCATTGTCTCGCTGGCCGCCTTCACCATCTTCTTCTTCGGAAATTACCTCGCGGGCAATCTCGCCGGCTATGAATTGGTCGCCGTTTTCGTGCTCGGACTGGTGCTCATCGCAGTGGAGATCTTCATCATCCCCGGCTTTGGCCTTCCCGGCATCACTGGACTCATCATGGTTGTGGGGTCGCTCATTTTCTCCATGGTCGATGGCGCGGTCTGGCGTGGTTATGACTTCGGGAGTCGTGGTTTTACGGGCTTCTTTGATGCTCTCTCCGGCCCTGCGCTGCAGCTCTCGCTGGGCATCTTCGGCTCCATCATCCTGCTCTACCTCATCATGAAGTTTCTCCCGCAGTTAGGCTTCATGAAAAAGGTCATGCTGCCGGAAACCCAGAGCACCGGAACCGGCATGAACGTCGCAGGCGAGACCAGCCACCGCGTCGGTGCGACCGGGACTGCCCTCACCGATCTCCGCCCGGCGGGGAAGGTCCTCATTGAGGGGGAGGAGCTGGATGTCTGCGCGGATGATCAATTCATCCCGAAAGGGGAGGCCATCCGCATCATCAGTGAGGACGGGATGGGGGTGGTCGTGACTAGGGAGCACTAGAATTATTAGGCCTTTCCCGTTGTCCTGCCGTCCCGTTTCTGGGAATCGTGGGGAGATGAAAATCACCCTGTTCTTTCTCATGCTGGCCCTTCCTGTTTTTGGCGGGGAGTGGATCGATTTCTTCGATGGTAAGTCCCTCCAAGGCTGGACCAATCAGGGCGATGCGAATTGGAAGGTCGAGGACGGCTCTCTCACCGCCGACTCAGGGGAGATTTGTCTGCTCACCACCGATGCCAAATATGAAAACTACGAGCTGGAGGCAGAGTTCAAGGCCGCCCTTGGCACCAATAGCGGAGTCTTTCTGAACACCAAAGCGAAGGTCGCGGATGAGGCCACCGATTGCTATGAGGTCAATATTGCTCCGCCATCCAATCCCTTCCCGACCGGCAGCATCGTGAAGTTCGTCAAGGTCGAGGGACAGGGCGAGAAGGACCAGTGGCGGAGCTATAAGCTGAAGGTGGAGAGGGGGACCATCACTGTGATTCTCGACGGCAAGGAAATCGCGAAACACACTGCGGCCAAGCCGCGCCCGGCGGGCTTCATTGGCCTCCAGAAAAACAAGGGGAAGATCGCCTTCCGCAAGATCCGCGTGAAGAAGATCGAGTAGCATGGCGCCCTTGTAGGAGCGGCGGGGAGGAGCCTTTTCCTTGACTCTCTCGCCGGAAGCCCCGACATCCCTCCCGCCATGTTGACGATCAAGAAAATGACCAAGTCGCTCGGAGGGCGCATGCTCTTCGAGGACTCCGAACTGACGATCAACTGGGGCGAGCGCGTCGCCCTCGTCGGCCCGAACGGGGCTGGCAAGTCAACTCTCTTCAAGATCATCCTCAAGGAAGAGGACGCCGATCAGGGCACCGTGGACATCGATGAATACGGCATGGTGGGATACCTCGCGCAGGAAGCGGGCGATCCCGGTGAGGCCACCATTTTGGAAATCGCGATGGGCATCACTGAGGAGCACCGCGAAGTGATGCACTCAATGAGGACCGCCCCGAAGGATTCCGAGGAATATGGCAAGGCTCAGGATCGCTTTGAAGAACTCAATGGCTACCAGCTGGAGCCGAAGGCCAAGAAAATCCTCGCCGGTCTGGGCTACTCTCAGGAGGACTTCCTCCGCCCCGCCAGTATGTTCTCCGGCGGCTGGATTATGCGCGCCCACCTCGCCCGCTTGCTGGTGGAGGAGCCGGATCTTCTCATGCTGGATGAGCCGACGAACCACCTCGATCTGAATTCGCTGATGTGGTTCCAACGCTACCTTCAACAGTATCCCGGGGCTCTTCTCATCATCTCGCACGACCGCTCGTTCATGGACGGAGTGGTCGAAAAAGTTTACGAAATCGATGAGCAAAAGTTCATCGCCTACCAGGGCAATTACACCAAGTTCCTCCAGCTGAAGGACGAGCGCTACGAGCAGCAGCTCAAGGCCTTTCAGAATCAGAAAAAGGAGATCGCCCGCATTCAGGAGTTCATTGATAAGTTCCGCTCCGTCGGGTCAAAGGCCTCACAGGTCCAGTCCCGCATCAAGATGATCGAGAAGATGGATAAGATCCCGAAACCGCGCAAACCGCGGAAGCTCTTCCACTTCCACTTCCCGCAGCCACCGCGCTCCACCCAGCGCGTGATCTCGTTGGAGAATGTCGATAAGGCTTACGATGATAATGTCCTCTACAAAAATCTTGATGTCTTCATCGAGCGTGGCGACCGCATCGTCCTCGTCGGCCCGAACGGTGCCGGTAAATCCACCCTCATGAAAATGCTCGCCGGTGTCGAAAAGGGAGATGCCGGAAAGCGCAACGTAGGCACCACCACGAAGATCGGTTACTTCTCCCAGCACCGCGCGGTGACGCTGAATGAGAATAACTCCGTGCTTGAAGAAGTCGTAGAGGCCGGTGGCGGCATGCGTGAGAATGAGGCCCGCTCCATTCTCGGATCCTTCCTCTTTAAAAAGGATGACGTCGCCAAGCGTGTCGGCATCCTCTCCGGTGGTGAAAAATCCCGCCTCTCGCTGGTGAAGTTCCTTGTCGATCCGCCGAACCTCCTTCTGATGGACGAGCCGACGACCCACCTCGATATGACCTCGATTGAGGCTCTCGTTTCGGCGCTGAAGCAGTTCGAAGGAACCCTCGTTTTCATCTCGCACGATGTCCACTTCATCCGCTCGCTCGCTGAGCACACTTGGCACATCGCCGATGGTGAGGTGAAGAAATACTCCGGCGGCTACGACTACTATCTCCAGAAGTCCGGCGCCTTTGGCGATGACTTCTTCGACGTTTAGAGTCAGAGGTGGCCTTGACCTCTGAATCGATTTATCCTCGCGGTGTGATCAAGATCCGCGGGGCGAGGCAGCACAATCTCAAGGGAATCGATGTCGATATCCCGCGCGGGAAGCTCGTTGTCGTGACGGGCGTTTCGGGAAGCGGGAAGTCATCGCTCGCTTTCCACACCCTCTACGCCGAGGGACAGCGACGCTACGTCGAGTCGCTCTCGGTCTATGCGCGGCAGTTTCTCGATCAGCTGGAAAAGCCGGAGGTCGATTCCATCGAGGGACTCAGCCCGGCCATTGCGATCGATCAAAAAGCCGGTTCCGGTAACCCACGTTCGACCATCGCGACAGTCACGGAGATTCACGATTACCTCCGCATCCTCTACGCGGCCGCCGGGGTGCCGCATGATCCGGTGACTGGTGGAAAGCTAGAGCGAATGACCACCGGCGACATTGTCCGCAGCCTCTGCGCAAAGCCGCCTGGAACGCGACTCATCCTCCTCGCGCCAATGACGACCGAGGGTGAGGCGGCGGGAATGATTGGCGATCTTCAACGCCAGGGATTCGTGCGAGTGCGGATCGGCGGAGAGATCTACGAGCTAGAGGAGGCGGCGGAGAACTGGCCGGAGGACGGAGGTGAGATTGAAATCGTGATCGACCGCCTCGTGGTGAAGGAAGGATTGGAATCTCGACTCGCGGACAGTGTGGAGATTGCTCTGCGAATTTGTGGCATGGAAGTTCGTGCGCTCACCCAACAGAAAGGTGACCCAAGTTGGAAGGAGCTGGCCTTTGCGACGAGTTATCGGAATCCCGAAACCGGCTTCGAGCTGCCTGCGCTCACTCCGCGCCATTTTTCTTTCAATTCGCACCTTGGAGCCTGCGAAGCATGTCACGGGTTGGGGACGGAGGTTTTTTGTGATCCCTCGCTGGTAGTGCCGGATCGGAGTAAGTCCATCGCGGAGGGTGCGGTGACGGTTTGGACGAAGGGCTCCAAGAAAAAGAAGGGGTGGAATCAGCTGCACATCGAAGCGCTGGCGCGACACTTCGGGGTGGCCCTGGATGAGCGCTTTGACTCTTTGGGCGAGGAGTTTCACGAAGCTCTGTTCTTCGGACTAGGTGAGGAGGTCATTGAAATCCTGTGGGAGAAGGACGGCCAGGAGGTAGTGTTGAAGAAGAACTTCGAGGGCGTGTGCCGGCAGGTCGAACGATTACATCGCGAGACCGATAGCGATGGCGTGAAACGGAGCATGGCACGCTTCATCACCACGCGGAAGTGCGAGGCTTGTGGTGGGAAGCGATTGAAGCCGGAGTATCTCGCGGTGACATTGCAGGGCGCGGGAAATGAGTTGGGGATTCATCAATTTTGCGGAAGCGCAATCAGCGAGGCGCGCGAGTGGCTCGGCGGGGTGGAGATCGGGGAGGGGCGCGAAGCGGCGATGCACGGCGTGGTCGTGGAGTTGCGGAAGAGGTTGTCATTCCTGGATGAGGTCGGCTTGGGATATCTCACTCTTGATCGAGCCAGCGGAACTCTATCCGGCGGCGAGTTCCAGCGGGTGAGATTGGCCACGCAGCTCGGCGCGGGGCTGGCCGGAGTGCTTTATGTCCTGGATGAGCCAAGCATCGGGCTGCATCCGCAGGATAATGAACGCCTCATCGGGGCTCTCTTGCGACTCCGCGATGCCGGGAATACCGTGGTGGTGGTAGAGCACGATGAAGCAATGGTGCGGGCGGCTGACTTGGTGATCGAGATCGGCCCGGCGGCCGGGGCGCATGGGGGAGAATTAATCACACAGGGCACGGCGGAAGAGATCGCGAAACTGGACACTCCAACTGGACGCTGGCTGGGTCGGGACACGGGGGAGATTTCCGCGAAGGTGCGGAAGTCAGCGAAGAACCTGGTGATCGTGGGAGCGCGCGAGAACAATCTCAAAGGCGATGAAGTGGTCATTCCGCTCGGTCAACTGGTCGGAGTAACCGGGCCGAGTGGTAGCGGAAAATCGACCCTCATAGATGGTATTCTGAGACGGGCGCTCGCACGGACTTTCCATCGAGCCAAGGAAATTCCCGGCGTGCATGATCGCATCGAGGGCATGGAGTTCCTCGAGAAAGTGGTGGTAGTTGATCAAAGTCCGCTGGGGAAAAGTCCGCGTTCGAATCCCGCGACTTATTCAGGGGCCTTCGATCTGGTGCGCGAGCTCTTCGCGAAGCTTCCGCTTTCTCGACAGCGCGGCTATAAAACGGGAAGGTTTAGCTTCAATGTGAAGGGG
>CALBVA010000002.1 GCA_937969125.1 uncultured Verrucomicrobiales bacterium
TGATCGCCAAGGAGGCCACCAAAGAAGTTATAGAGCCCCTCGATCAACCACTCGGCGAAGTTTTGGAATCCCTGTGGGATGTGGGAGATCTTTCCGGCAGCGGCGCGGCAAAAGAGAACGATGATTCCGGTGGCGAGCCACGTCATCAACATCGAGTTCGAAATCGGCCCTAAGACGGATTCCGAATAGAGAGGAAGTTTATGACCACCCTCTGCGGCGAAGACCGATGGCGCGGACGCAAAGAGCGTGGCCATGAGAACGGTGGGAAAGCGGAAAAAATTGGACATTACTGACCTCCCGGAAACTCGGGACGGGGGCGATTTAGCCAGAGGCCGGATGGCAAGCAAGATGAATTTGTGAAAAATTTCACAAAGTCCGATTCACCCCGTAGGTATCAGGAATTTCGCGACTTCCAGATAAGGTGATATTCACCGTCGAAGGACGACCCGAAAGCCCAAATCCGGGCGACGGACATTCCGGCTTTCCAGCCAAAGAAGAGTCGAGGGTCCGGATCCCGGATCAGAAAATACTCCACCGGCTGCGACCGGTTTTTTTGGGCTGAGGCGGTCGGCGGGGTTTGCTTCGAGGCGGGCGGTCCACTCGCGCACGCTCCCTGCAGTAGCCAGCAATTGCGCCCCGGTGAGATCCTCCGAGGGGAGGTCGACAGGCCCCCAAGAGGCGATTTTGTCCGATGCCCCTTGATAAAACGCGGCGGCGGTCCACTCGGCGAGGGTAGGGAGCCGGTTGCGGGACCATTGGGAATAAGCGTAAGCATCCCACCAATCGATTCCGACGACCGGACAACGCATCGCCATGGCTCTCCCCTGCCAGACTTCGCCCTTCACGGCTGCGACCCAAAGCGCTTTCCAGTCATCCGGTTCGTGGGATTTCTTGGAATTCGGCTGATCAGGATGTTGAAAAGGCGTGGGATCTTCGACTTCGAGGAACTTTTGGTATTCGGTCAATGACACCTCCGTCCGGCTGATCTTGTAGGCCTGGGTAATCGGGAGCTTCGTGCCATCGGGCAGGTCATATTCGCCCGTCGGGATTTCCACGAAGGGCAGAAGTTCGTCATCTCCAGCATTAGGATCGAGCGGATCTTTTTTGCCAATTCCCATCGCCATCAGGACCCCGGCCACCGCTGCAATCAGGAGTAGCCCCCCGAGGAGAGCCCAGACTGTTGCTGGAACTTTTTTGCGAGGTTTGTCCGCCACGTCAATCTCCGGCGCGACCGGTGGCTCAATGACCTCCACCCCTTCCAGCTGTTCACGCACTTCGGTGGAGAGCTTGGAGATCTGACTCCAGGTGAGGGGAATCTCGCGCTCCATATCAGCCATGTATCCACAAAGGGAGTGGGCCCGCGTCGCGCCGGGCTCGCCGGGCTTAATCATGTCATCAAAGACCGCTCCAAGGAGCTGCTTCGCGCGGGTATTGGTCTCCTCGAGGCGCTCGCCATCAACAGCGAGGTTCATGGTCCGCAGATGGGTGCCATTCTCCACTACGATGTGATGGAGGCCGAATTCCACTGTCGCGATGTCGTTTCTCTCGAAAAAAAGCATCGCGGCCGAGAGCTGCTGGAGCAGCTTCATGAGTTCCAGCGGGGTCAATTGCCGCTCCTGCTCATACCATTCTTCCAGATTATCTCCTTCAAGCCGTTCCCGTGCGAAGTAAGTGCCGCTTTCATTGGAGACAGCTTCATAGACGCTGCCGATATTAGAGTGGGTAACGAGAGCCTTTGCGCGGACATCGGCCAGGAAAGCCTCCACCCATGCGGGGTCTTTCGCTGCTTCCACCTTTAGCATCTCTAACATGACGGGACGCTGCATGGAGATCTGCTCGGCCTCCCAGGTCCGCGTGACCTGCCCTTCACTGATGGCTTTTACGAGTCGGTAATCACCGACTGTGTCTCCTCTTTTCCGCACTCCTTCGGTCATATTTAAAAACAAGGCGGGGATACCTCACTCACCGAACTTCGGCAACCCCTCACTCGGGTCCGCAATTCTGGGCAGGACCGTTCCAGGGGCCGCCATCTCCTCCAGGTCCTCGATGGACAATCCATCCAGCTCCTCTTTCCACGCGTTCAGACTTTCGGGAGTTTCCTCGTGCAGCCCAAGGGTGCGCGGCTGGGCGCGGACATCGACGAGCCGTCCGTGATAATAGAGCTTTGCAACAAAGCCGAAGAACTTCCGCTCTCCAAAGAGCAAGCCACTCGCAGCATCCTGATCCGGCACAATATACCATGCCTCCGCGACTTCCTCCCCATCCGCCCAATCCGTCCTCTCCCCCAGCCAGCCGCCGCCAAGGTCTCCGTCCTTAATGATAGCGCGGGTCACTTTCCCATCCACCTCCTCATAGAACTGCACCTTGAGATCGAGCTTCTGCGAGTCGAAGTCGCGATTTGGAGAGATCTCCACCGGGAGGAAGAGCTTGCGAAGTTCGCCGGATTCATCGCGTTCCGGAGCCGCAATCCTCCCCCAGCCTAGATTGGCGAGATTCTTCACGTCCGGGACCAGCCCGTGGGCCAGCTTGAATCCCGCCTTTTCATAAAGTGATCCCGCAGACAGGACGCCGAGCTGATAAACCCGTAGGAAGTATTTCGCAGCCTCGCCCTCGTGACCGAGGCCCTCGAAATTCGTGCCCAGTGAATAGAGAACATTTGCGTTCATGGGATCCATTTCCTCCGCCTCACTCAGCTTCGCATGCGCTACCATCAGGTCCCCCATCACCCGAGCCTCCCGGGCTTCCTCGATCAATTTCTCCACCAAAGGATCAGCGGTAGAGGGCGGGGTATTCAGCACCTCGAACTCGTGCACCTCTGGAGTAGTGTCCTCAGGGACTTCCACCGGCACCTCGGCGATCGAGGGCTCGGGCTTTGGCTCTGCCTTCGGCTCGAGCTTCGGCGGAGCGACCCTCACCGGGCCGTTGCTGGAGGAAGGGATCATGATGTATTTCTCCACCACCCGGGCCTCTGGAGCGGGGCCGGAGTCATTGCCCCGCGTGGCCATCGCCACACCGACGGACATGAGCTGTGCAAAGGCCACCAAGCCCATGACCCAGCAGGAGACATGGAAGGCGCCGAGATTGAGCTTGCCGGTTTCAGGTGAATTCTTCATCTGGAGAACCAGTCTAAACGACAGCCTCCCCGCCAGATCAATCACCAATTCATCCCACATGCTGCGCAGCTCCACCCTCCTCCCCCGCTCCCTCGCGCTGGACGCCGCACCGGATGAGGTCATGCGCCGCCTCGCCCACCTGCCGGGGCTGGTCTTCTTTGACACCGTGGGCAACCTTCCTACAAATCATGATCCGCCTGTTTCGATCATCGGAGCACGGCCCGTGGAAATCCTGACTGGTGACATTGCCAATCCCGCCTCACTCGAGAAATCGTTGGCGATCTGGAAGCAGGACGCCGGTCCTGATCTCGGCTTTCCCGTCGGCGCGGCCTGCGGCTGGGTGGACTATGATGGCCAATACACCTTCGGCATTTATCCGGAGCTCCTCATCCACCATCACCAGACCGGTCAATGGTGGGAGACCGGAGACCTTTCATCCGAGCTTCGTGCGCCCGCGCCGACCCGTGACTACGACATTGGCCCATGGAGGCCCTCGTTGGAAAAGGAGGAATTCATCAGCGCGGTCCGCCGAGTGAAGGACTATATCGCAGCCGGTGACATTTATCAGGTCAATCTCTCACGTCGTCTGCGCGCGGAGTGCCGGGCACCGGACGGGCTGCTACCCCTGTACGAAAAACTTCGTACTTCTTCACCCGCTCCCAGCGCGGCCTACCTGAACCTCGCCGATCGCGAGGTCCTCTCCTCCTCTCCCGAGACCTTCCTCCGTTTTTCCGGTCGTGGCATCGAGACCCGCCCGATCAAAGGCACCCGCCCGCGCTTTTCCGATCCCGAGCTGGACTCAAAATCGGCCTTCGACCTGCAGCGCTCCGAAAAGGAAACCGCCGAGCTGGTAATGATCACTGATCTCCTCCGCAACGATCTCGGACAAGTCTGCGAATTTGGATCGGTACAAGTCACCGACATGCTCCAGCTCGAGAAACTTCAGCACGTTCATCATCTGGTCTCGACGGTTCGCGGCACCCTGCGGGAGGACCAATCCCCAGTGCAGGCTCTCAGTGCCTGCTTCCCCGGCGGCTCGATCACGGGTGCACCGAAGAAACGCGCCACCGAGATCATCGCCGAGCTGGAACCGACTTCGCGCGGTCTCTATACGGGAGCGATTGGCTACTTCGGCTTCAATGGCGAATCGCAATTCAACATCGCGATCCGCTCACTCATTCATGAGAACGGCCAGCTGGACTACCACGTCGGCGCGGGCATCGTGGCGGACTCTGATCCTGAAGCGGAGTTCGAGGAAACCGAGCACAAGGCCCGCGGCGTGAGACTGGCTCTGCAGTGAGACATTGCTCTACTTCTTCCAGATCGACTTTATCTCATAGACGGTGATCGAGGCGATCTTCGCCTCCGGATTAATCACGAAGCGGGGACCTTTTTCGATGTGCAGGCAACCCTGAGCGAAGGTTGCTCCTTCGATCAAGCGGTGGTGGTAGGATTCGTCTGGTAAAACAGGTGATAAAAACTGTCCTGATAATAGGTGTCATTGACAAATAACTCAGCTCCTAACAGCAACAAGTCACAATGACGAAAATCCCGGGGAGATTTTCCGCGTAATCTGCCTCACTTTCGCGCGAATCTATGTCTAAGATTCGACCAGCAAAAAAAGCCCACCCCCTCTTCAACGATGTTTGCCATTCCCGCCGCCTTCCTCGCCCTCGCCGGTGCCGGACCCGGTGCGCTCTGGATCAAGTGGCACGAATTTAAGATCCGCTCCAAAGGCTCCCCCCTCCCCGATGACCTCCGAAACTGGGCGCGCGCGATGGGAGTTTATCGTCCGGGACGCATCCGCTTTCTGGAGAAGGAATCAGTCCCGCTACCCGCGCCGATGTTTCTGCGGCGGATCGTGAGTCGGTTGGGGTTTCCGGCGACCGGGATCTCCGGTCTCTGCCTTCGGCGTGGCATTTATCTAGAGGCAGGAAATCCAAACACCGAAGCCGTCCTACGACACGAACTCATCCACACCCGCCAGTATCAGGAAGCGGGAAATATTTTCTTCTTCCTCCTCAGCTACCTCTTCCAGTGCCTCACGCAGGGATATGAAGATTGCGCGATGGAGCAGGAGGCCCGGGAGGACGCCAAAGCGAGACCCGCAATCAAGGATCCCACATCCTCGCCCGGATTTCGCGGGCCGGGGATTGCTTAAATTTGGGAATGATTGAATCTCCCCGTGGCAAGCCTCAGCGCTCGCCCGCGCTGACTTTGCTACGCAAAGAAGGGGTATCTTCATTTCTTTTGGGAGTTTAGATCGCCGCAAGCGGTGGGGAATCAGACCCTCAGTCATTGACGAAATACGAGAAGTCGATGTTCGCAGTCACCAGATTGATGTCGTCGCCCTCGGAGGAGATCCGGCTGTAAGATCCGCTGAAGCCCAGCATCCAATCACCGGCCCCAAGGCTGGCGATTCC
>CALBVA010000003.1 GCA_937969125.1 uncultured Verrucomicrobiales bacterium
GGGACTCGCCATCATCATCGAGGAAGAAGAAGGCACTACCGGAAGGATTGCCATCGACGACGGGACGGGGAACCTCGAACTGAGCGTCGATGTCAGAGGTGAAGAGGACGGGTGCAGCCTTGTCGAGGAAGGTAAACTTTACACGGGCGAGGTTGTAATTGTCCTGCTCGAAGTCGGCATCCATAAATCGGGAAGTACCGAGGATATTCACTCCGGGGATGGGGTTATTGAGGCCAGGATGTCCGCCGGGGCCGGAGATGAGACCTTCACCGGGAGCTCCGGTGTTAGGAGTCTGCTGACCGAAGAAAGCGGTGTTTTGCGGAAGTTCGTCATTGGCCTCGGTGCCAGCGTCATCAACCTCACTACCGAGGATGTAGAAAGGACGTCCATCAAAGTTTCCGTTCTCGTCGAAGATACGGTGGGCCCGAGGGTTGCCGTTTGAGGAGAAGGCGTCATTACTGGGAATGATCATGCTGGCGTAAGAGAAGTAGGTGGCCTTGCCTTCGACAGGGCTGATTTCAAAGAGGCGGCTCACGACCTGGCTGGGTCCGATGGGCGGGATGGGCCCGTTTGAACGGATGGTGCCCTGGACGCCATTGGTGTCCTGCACGTCGATATCGGGGATACCGGAAACTCCATTGATCTGGAGGGCTGCGAAGTCTTCGGTGATGGGCCCGGTGTTGCCGTCTTCTGCGAGGCGCTCGATGGCGACGGAGTTCGGACGTGGTAGGGATGAAGCGAGGGTGCCGCCATTGTAAGTGTCAAACTGGCCGTCATGGAAGCCTACCCAAACCGGGGTGAGGAAGGAGCCATTGTAGGGCGAGGTGTTCTCGATGGTGACGATGACGGAGGGCTGCTGGGCAGCAGCGGTTCCGATGGCGGCGAGGACAAGTGCGCTAAGGCAGGTGGATTTCAGTTTCATATTTTTAGGTTTTCTGAGTTGTCGGCCTGTGACCCGAATCGGGCGAAGAGCGGGGCCAGCGTGTCTTCACGTGGGGTTCCGGCTTTTGCAGAACGGGGTTTCAGAAAATCTAAAAAAGATTACTAACAGTAATAATGTTAGAGAGGAATCGGAAAGCTCTTTGGGTGAGATGGAGGGGCGTCGCTTTTAAAAGCGAAAGCCGAGACCGCAGCCGAAGAGATGTCGGCCCGGTCCGTCGAGATCGCTGTGGGTGGTGGTATGGGAGTATTGCGCTTTGAGGAGGAGATCAGGAGTAATTCTCCAACCGGCGGCAAGCTCGGCACGGAAGAGATCGGGTGACCATTCGAGGCCGTTGACTTCGTTGTTGATGGTTTGACCGAGGCGGGCGGCGAGCCAGATTCCGGGGGCGGCTTTCCAGCGGGATTGGAGATACCAGCTGAGGGATTCGAGGTCATCGGTCTGGAGGGTCTCGTAGCTGCTGTAGATGACCTCCCCGGAAAAGATGAAGTCGCCGTGAGCCCAGCGGGCATCGAAACCGATCTTGGTGTTCGGGAGGTCGCCGCGGTCGAGTCCGTCGGGGAGGAGGTCATTGGCCTCGGGATTCAGATAAGGTCCACGGCTGAAGGAGAGGCCGAGGTTCCAGCTGGCGTCCGGGCGGTAGCCAATGCGACCGGCGAAGGTGGGATCATCAAAGTCACCGCTCTTGAGGTCCCATTGACTGGCGTGGGCTCCGGGTTCGACATTTTTTATTTCGAGAGCGTAGTCAATCTTCCCGACGCTGCCGAAGACAGAGGCTCCGGTGGTGTAAGCCGGCCCCCAGATGGTGGAAGCCCAATTGATTTTAGGTGAGGTGAAAACGCCGGGGGCGGTGCCACGAGCACGGGCGGCGATTGCGTTCAAAGATGCGCCGCGAGGATTGCGGACGGGGACGCCGAGAATTTCGCCATAGGGGAGTGGGGCGACGAGGAAGGGATCATCGTAGAAGTCATGACGGCTGACGTAGCCGCCGAAGGCAGTGGCAAATTTTCCGATCTGAAAGTTGAGTCGCTGATCACCGAGTGGGCGGTAGCGGAGGAAGGCTTCATCGATGCGAAATTCGCCGTCCGGGACATCACCGGCATCGAAGCCGCGATCGTAGCGGACGGTGGTGTGAAAGAAGAGGTAGTCTGAGGGGCGGATCTCAAGCTCAAGTTCAAGGCGCGGGAGGTAGTAGCTCCCCTCGTCGAATTTCACGAGGGAAGGCGAGGGGCCTTCGACGGCAAGGAAGGTGTTTTCGAAGCTCCCGCCGAGGGACCATTCCCAGCCATCGGAATGATCTTGTGCGGTGGTGGGGAGGGTGAGGCAGAAGAGTAGGGTGAGGGCTTTCACTAGCGCGAGGGGAGAGTGACGGTGGTGGTGCCTTTTGCGGTGATCGTGACGGTGGTGGACCATTTCTTTTTACGGTCCAGTTGCGCATTCAGGGTATAGGTCCCGGCAGGGATACCGGTGATCTTGAAGTGGCCTTTTTCGTCAGTGGGAGCAAAGTACGGGGAATCTACGACGAGAAGGCGGGCCTGCATGTGTTCGTGGATTTCGCAGCGGAGTTCGACGAGGCCGGGTTTGTCGAAGACGACGGATGGTGCAGGTTTTTCGTTTTTGCGATAGCGGCCGAGGTCGAAGCGCTTGGTCTTTGAGAGCGAGTAGATGTTGTGGTAATCCTGATCCTTGTTCGGGAAGCTGACGGAGGTGCCTTTGGCAACAACGATAAGGCTTTTGCCAAACTGGTAATTCTTTTGATCGAGAGACTGAGCGGTAGGTTTTGCGGGGGCGGTGAGGCCCTTTTTACTTAGCCAGACTCCGGCAACGGGTGCAGGTGGTTTGGCGACTTTTCCTGAAATTTTTCCGGTGTATTTCTCGACGGCGATCCGTTTGGAGGACTTTGTTTTTGGGAAAATGACGGTGCCGGTGACGGTGCCCGCGATGAGAGGGGGGCTGAGGAGGGCGAGGAGAGTAATTATGATGGTACGCATGGTTTCTGTGTTGGATTGGCGATCATCTGACAGGATAGTGAAAGTGATACTTAGTGAATCTTGTGCGGGAATGACTTGCGGGTAAAGCTGTGGAACGATTGGTATAGGCTACGAAAAAAATCAGGAAGGGCTGTCGATTTTGATTAGCTTTGGGAAAAAGCGAGCGAAGTCGAGATGTGAATTGAGTCTAGCGAAAGAGATGTCTTTTAAAAATTATGAGGTTTCGCCAGTCGGAGGTATTCCGGATTTTGGGCGTTGTCTGCTCCTCTCGAATGAAACGATCAGGTAGCTGAAGAAGCCAATCCTTTTAATGGCCAATGATTGGAGGTATTTAGGGGAGCTGATTTGGTCTGATCAAGCTCTCGTTCAGGTGATGGTTTATCGGATTCTGGATTACTTGAAAAAAAATCATCCATGGTGTGGAGAAATTCTTGCTGGTGCCTACGTGGATGAAGAGGTCATTCATGAGGCTCATGAGGGTTTTTTGAGGTAATTTGGAGGGTTGGCTTGTATCGTGCTTTCTGGGATTCTCCGATGATCGAGTTGCCCGACCTAAGACAAGTGAGATCTCTCGTAGCAGTGGCTGAAACTGAGAGTTTTACAAAGGCTGCTGAAAGGCTCCGGGTGACCCAGTCTGCGGTCAGTCATTCCATCCGTGCTTTGGAAACCCAGCTGGACTGTAAGCTACTGGAGCGCTCTGGTAAGCGGGTTTCGCTTTCCCAGCATGGAATGATTTTGCTTCGCCGGTTTAAGGCGGCAATTGGAGAGCTGGAGAAGGCGCATGAAGAGCTGGGAGTCCTGAAACGATGGGGCCAGGGGCGACTTCGGGTCGGTGCCACTCATACGCTCTGTAGTTTTCTGCTTCCGAAGGTGATGAGGGAGTTTCGGGAGCTTTATCCGAGATGTGAGATTCGCATCGAGTCCGGTGATACCTCGGAACTCATCGAATGTTTGGACCGGAGTGAGATCGATCTCGTCCTGGGGATCGGTGGACGCGCTCCAAGCTGGGTAAGGTTCCAGGAGATTTTTGAGGACGAGCTGGTCTTTGTGGTTTCGCCGACGCATCCGTGGGCGCAGATGGAGGCGATCGGGGCAGAAGAGATTGAGAAGGAATCCTTCCTCGTCTATGCGCGGGCAAGTGAAACATATCGCCTGTTGAAGGAATCCTTCGAACAGGGCGGGGTGAGATTGCGGCCCGGCCTGAGTCTCGGGGACATGAGTGCGATTAAAGAAATGGCCAAGGTTGGCGTGGGTGTAGGGATCGTGGCTCCGTGGACCGTTCGTGATGAATTACAGGCCGGCGAATTGGTGGCGCGATCTCTCGGAGAGGTGAATCATCACCGGTCTTGGGGAGTCTTTTGTCACGAGTCCCGTCATCTCTCGATGGTGGAAGAGGATTTCCTCAGGATTTGTCGCAATGGCACGAAGACCTTTTCGGGAGTCGGGAAGGAAGGTTAATCTTGAAGGCTGGGGTGGATAGGTTGCCGGATGCACTCCGTAGAATTTTAGTTCGTGAATCTCAGAATGTTGTCAAATCAACGAAAACAGCCTTAGCTGAGTACCATTCCCGTTAGGGGCTGGTCCGGAGAAGTTATAGAAAACAGGGCTATTTTTTCCCCGTCATCATAGTCCAATGCCGCCCGGAGGGTCCGACTCCGATGAGATTGGGGACCTTGGAAAACATGATGAACCGATGCCCATCCGACGAGAACCAGGCATCGTAAGCGGAAATGTGCGAGGACGAGCCCATGTAGATGTTCTCACCGGTCCAGCGATACTGAAATTTGGCGAGGCGCGCACGGTCGCCGGGGGTCTTTTTATCCTTCACCGGAGAGGTGTGGGAGAAGAAGCCCAGGCTTGCCATATCCTTCGAGTGCCCCACCGAAGCATCCGAGAGCTTCTCTTCTAGTCGATACGGGGTGAGTGCGAATAGGGAGCGGAACTCATTCAGATAATTTGCGAAGTTTTTCTGAGTGGCATTGGCCCACTTTGAATTGTTGTTCGCCTGGTGGGCTTCGGTGAGGGCTTTCGTTTCACTTCGGATGGATTCAAGGTGGGATTGGAGCTTTAGGTAGGTTTCTCCTTCCAGAATCGTTTTCAATGCCTCCTTCGGTTTGAGGATTTCATGATCCGCTCCATCGCCACTAGCGAGAGCGAGTTCCCGGTCGATCTCGGAGAGGGCAGTGCCGATGATTGCTGCTGCTTTGTCGAGTTGATCCGATTTTTTTGAAGCTGTCTTGCGGGCTTTCTTGTTCAGCTTCTGCAGCTCCTCGACCTCATCGATCAGCTTGCGGATTTCGGCAGGCTTTTTTTGAAAGTCGGTGTGAATGAGGGCGAAAATGCGCTCCCGCTCGGTCTTTAGCTCGTTGATCAGCTCCTCGAGGTCCTCGAAGGGATTGAGGCGCTCATTGGAAAGAAGGTCGGAGAGCTTTGCCTCATGAAGGTCTCGGGCATTTTCCAGGGCCGCACGATAAATTTCACCCTCGGAGTCGCCGTATTGTTTGAAGGTAGTGTAGGCGGCTGCGCGCTTTTCAGGGTCGGTATTGACCATCCATTGAATCGCTTTCTTGACCGCGGCAGGTGCCATTGTTGACTTCTTCTGGTCAGCCTCCTGAGCATTCAGTGCTATGGTATTCAGGCTACAGAGAAGGGCGATGATAGGAATAATTTTCATGAAAAGGAGCCAATGGTGAACTCTGAGAAGCGAAGGTAAGAAGTGAGCTTGTTTTTTCAACGCTGGATTTTCCTCGCTTGACCCGAAGGGTGATCCCCCTTTCGGTTTCGTTATGCAGCGCATTCAACTGAAGTCGAAGCTTCACCGGGCCATCATCAAACAGGCTGATATTGATTACGAGGGGAGCATTGAAATCCCTTCAGATCTCATGGACTCGGCTGATCTCTGGGAAGGTGAGCGGGTTCTGGTGACGTCAATGACCTCCGGGCACCGGCTGGAAACCTATGCGCAGGCTGGTGAGCCAGGTACCGGCCATATCATCATGAATGGCGGGGCAGCCCACCTGATTAAGAAGGGTGAATGCGTCACTATTATGGCTTTCGGGATTTCTGACGAACGCATCGTGCCGCTGCGTCATGTTCTGAATGACAAGAACGAGATCATTAAATCGACAAGCTAAGGGGCGATGGCCCGCCCCCTTTTCGTGAGAAATCGCGGAAAAACTCCCTCTTTACAAGTTCGTCCGAAACACTAGAGTCCCGCCCCCATGATTCTCGCTTGGCTCGACCTTTCCATCACCCTCGTGATCATTGCTCACGTGGTTGTCAGTCTTCTTCTGATCCTCGTCATCCTGATGCAACGCCCAAAGCAAGAGGGGCTTGGTGCTGCCTTCGGCTCAGGTATGACTGACGCTGCCTGGGGTGCCCGCACCACTGACGTCCTTCAAAAAGGCACCGTTTACCTCGGAACATTATTCTTCGTTTTTTCGCTCGTTCTTGCGATTTTGATGGGCAAGAAAAATTCCATCGACGGAAAAAATTTCGCATCGGATGGTGCCTCTAAGGTGGAGCAAAATCAGGAAGATCCACCTGCTCCTTCCGATATGGTTCCCGCACCCGTAGAGAAGAGCGAAGCGGAAAAGATGAAAGAAGAATTGGAAAAGGCCGGTCTCCCCCTTCCTGCTGAGCCCCCTGCACCTGCTGAGCCCCCTGCGCCCGCTGAGACCCCTGCACCCGCCGAGACCCCTGCACCTGCTGGCGAGTAGGCTCTCAATCAACCTTTCATCCTCCAGAGAACATGGCCGAAACCGCTTTGCCGGCTTGGGCTCGTGAGGATGCTTTTCCGGAGAAGCCGGATCTAGCGCCCTACGGCTGCTGGGACGAAAAAGGGAATCTTACACCCTTTGAGGATTTCGATGGGCTCAAAAAATATCTCGCCGCCGGTAAAGGGAAGCTGGCTTGGGTCTGGCTCCCGGAGCACCCCCGGCTGATCGCTCCTGAGGAGCACCCACCGTTGGCCTCTGCGATTAAAATGCGCCGTCGTCTCTTCGCTGAAGATGACTTCTCCGATGCTAAAAGAGGAGGTCTGATTTTTGGTGGCCTCTTGATTTGGTCCATCTACGCTGCTCTAAAAAATGGCGGACTTACTGGCTTGGGACAGTCGCAATCTCTCGGCATTGCCCTTTTGCTACTCTTGTTTTTTGCCGCTCGCCCACTCTGGGAAGGCTGGAAGGGGCGGAAAGAACTTGCCGTATTTTCCAAGGAGTCGCTTCGGGAAGAAATTCCCGAGGCACGTTTCGAGCTCTGGCTCGGTTCTCAGAAATCCCCTTTCACCCAAACGCTTCTAGCCTTGCTCATCGCGGCAGGAGCCGTCCAATTTTTCACCTCGGGAAATGGCATTCAGGAAGCGGGACTCATTAAGCCTCTCTATCACCTCGGTGAACGATGGCGCATATTCACTGCCGTCTTTCTTCACGGGAATGCTCTCCATTTCTTCATGAATGTCAGTGCCCTTTGGTATCTCGCACGGCGGGCCGAAGTCCTGGCCCGGTGGCCTCACTTGCTAACGGTGTTCTTTGTAGGCATTCTCGGCTCGGGTTGGGCGACTGTCAGCTTACTCCCCACCCACACTTCAGTGGGCGTTTCCGGAGCTGTTTGTTCCCTCCTGGGCTTCCTTCTCGTCTTTGAAGTACTTCATCGCCCACTCGTTCCCAGACCGGCCCGCCGCCGAATGCTCGGGATCCTGATCTCTCTGATCGTGATCGGATTCATTGGCTTTAAATTTATCGATAACGCCGCTCACCTTGGCGGCCTTCTCGCCGGTGCGGCCTATGCCGCGCTCGTTTTTCCAAAGAGTGCCTCTTCCCACCGGCCGGTCATCCTTGGTCGCGATCTCGCGATCGGTGCTGTCGCTCTGGCCCTCATTGTCCTTTCCGGAATTGGTGCCATTGTTGCAATGATGACCCGCTGACCTGCGTGAACCATGTTGCCTGATATTAAAACGGCTATTCCGGGACCTCGTTCCCTCGAACTCGCGGATCAGCTCCGCCGCTATGAAAGCCGAAACGTCACTTACCTGGATGACAGCTGGCCCGTATTCTGGGAGCGTGCCGAGGGCTGCAACGTCTGGGACGCCGATGGAAACCGCTTCCTGGACTTTACCAGCGCTTTTGGTGTGGCCGGCTTGGGACACCGAAATCTTGAAATCGTCTCAGCCCTCCACGCCCAGTCTGATCAACTTCTTCACGGTATGGGGGATGTCCACCCCACCGCGCTAAAGGGGCAACTTTGCGAAGAGCTTTCCAAAATCACCTATGGGCGCTGGAAGGCCGGCGAGGCGAAGGTCGTCCTTTCGAATTCCGGTTTCGAATCCATCGAGACCGCGCTTAAAACTGCCCGCCTCGCCACTGGCAAGCCCGGCGTCCTCGCTTTCTCCAATGGCTACCACGGCCTCGGTTACGGAAGTCTCCTTGGCACGGACCTCCCGAAATTCCACGGGCCTTTCGATGACCAGCTCGCTGATATCACCACCCGTCTGCCCTATGGTGAGATTCCGGAGCATTTTCCCGCCTCCGCGAGTATCGGTGCCGTCCTCGTCGAACCCATCCAGGGACGCGGAGGGAAAGTCGTCCCGCCTCCCGGTTTCCTCGCCGGCCTCCGCTCCTGGTGTGATGCCAATGGTGCCCTTCTCATCTTCGATGAAATCTACACCGGCTTCCACCGCAGCGGGAAACTCTTCGCTTGCGAGTGGGATGGCGTCGTCCCGGATCTCATCTGCCTTGGTAAGGCTCTGAGTGGGGGATTTCCCATCTCCGCCTGTGTCGGCAAATCTTCCGTCATGGACGCCTGGCCCACTTCCACCGGCGAGGCCCTCCACACAAGCACCTTTCTCGGTCATCCAGTCGGCTGTGCCATGGCGCTAAAATCTCTCGAGATCCTCCAACGCCAGGAAACTATCGAGTTGGTCGCCTGGACCTCGGACCTCCTCAATCAGAAGCTCATTACCTTATCCTCCCGCTCACAAAAAATCCGCGGCCTGCGCGGTCGCGGATTGATGAGAGGAGTCGAGCTAACTGAAAATGCCGGCCCCCTCCTCGGGGAATTATTGAAGAATGGCCTCCTCTTCCTCGCTGACGGCCCGGAGGGAAATATCCTCTCCTTGACACCTCCTTTCTCCATTTCCGAGACTGAAATGGACTTTGCGATGGATGTGATCAGTGAAGTTCTAAGCTAACACTAAACGCTCATCGCTTTCGAGAACCGCCGAAAGACTCTCCCAACCTTCAGACGTCTGAAGGTTAAAAATCGCGAGGTAAAGTGTCACCAACTTCGGGTCATACTTCTCCACCAAAGTGTCAACGGTCGTCTTCAATTTTTCGGCATCCAGTTCTTCTGGAAGCGCTCCCTCCACCGCGCCTTCACCGTCATGAGGGATCTCCATTCCGTCGCAGAATGTCACTAGAAGATCCTTTTGCCCCTTCATGAAGTAAGCCTGGAAGAGGTGCTCACCGATGCTGTCGCAGGGGCGGAGCTTCAGCGTTTTGTGCAGCCACGCGATCTGCTCCGGAACCGACTTTTTCTCCACAAAAACCGGACGAAGCTTCCGGTTTGCGGCCAGACTGCCGACCACTGTCTTATAAAGCTGGCGTTCATTTTCACGAATCCAGATGAACATGTCGTTCACAAGGGCGGGGTCAATTTTCTGATAGATTTCGAAGGCGTTCACAGGTTTCTGTAAGTTGAGATTAAGTTGCGGCGAGTCAACACTCCACCTCCATGATGGCAAGAGCAAAGGGCAGGGATGAATTTTAGGCAAGCCAAGCCCGGTGACTTGCTCGTTAGGTCAAATTTAGAATGGCCTTTTTGTATTAACGCGCTTTTTACCAATCTTTTAGATTGAAATTTGACGTTGATATCTTCACTTGATGGCCTGGTGGCTTTCGCGGTCACGAAATAGGGTTGCCATTAGGTCAAGCCGTATTGGGAAAGATCCTGAACATCGACCAAGCCTACCACTCTGTCGTTTTCGCCGAGGACGATGAGGTCATCGATACGGTTTTCGCGGAGAATTTTAACGACTTCGACGGCGAGGTCATTCTCGCGAACTGAGACGGGATTCTTCGTCATGTTTTCGCCGACCAGAGCGTCACCGATTTTGCGATTTTCCTGGTAGCCACGCACGAAATCCCCATGGGTGAAGATTCCAAGGAGGACCTCATTGGAATCCACGATCACGGCGGCACCGGTGCGGGCGCGGTGCATGGCGAGGATGGTGTCCTGAATGGTGTTTCCAGGGATGACTTTGGCGATTTCATGACCCGGGCGCATGATGTCGCGGACCCGGGTGAGGAGGTATTTTCCGAGGCTGCCTCCCGGGTGAAGTTCGGCGAAGTCCTCGGCGCGGAAGCCGCGTTTCTCAAGGAGGACCATGGCGAGAGCATCGCAGAGGCCGAGCATGTTTGTGGAGCTGGAGGTCGGAGCGAGCTGGAGAGGGCAGGCCTCCTCGCGGACGCAGGTATCCAGGACGATGTCGCTGTGCTTGGCGAGCGTTGAGGAGGTTTTCCCGGTGACTGCGATGATTTTGGCAGCGCGTTTTTTGACGTGGGGGAGGAGGGCCATCATCTCGGCAGTTTCGCCGGAATGACTGAGTGCGACGACGAGGTCTCCGTTCGAAAGAAGGCCGAGATCGCCATGCAGGGCATTTTGGCAGCTCAGTGAGACGGCGGTCGCTCCGGTGCTGTTAAGGGTGGCGACAAATTTATGTCCGATGCTTTCGGACTTGCCGACTCCGATCACCACGATCTTTTTTTCGGCGAAGAGGGTGTCATTGAGGGCCTCTACGGCGAGCTCGAAGCCATGGTCCAGCTGCCCGGAGAGGTGTTGGAGCTGGGCGATTTCGATTCCCAGGACATCCCGTGCTTTCGCGATCAAATCCACGCTGGAGACAATGCCAGAGAGCCAAAGGGAGGTCAATGTCGTGCGCGGGGCAGGAAGTGAGGTCACATCCCGTATAAGTCTGGAGATAGCTCGGCTGGGCAGGTAGCCTCTGCCGTTCATGTCGCGCTACCGGCCTTACTTTAAATATTTCAAACCTGTCCGCTGGCACTTCTTCGGAAGTGTCATCGCCGGGCTCGTCTATGCCGCAGCTACCGGGGCTGGTCTGCCGTTGGCGGCGGATGCCATCTTTCCTCTGATCTTTGAATCGGAGAGCGCAGGGGGGCAGGATCAGGGCAATTGGTTCGTAGATCTGGTGCAAGGGTGGTTCGGTGATCTAGAGCGTGAGACCCTGGTGTTGATCGCCTGTGCCTGGCTCCCGGTCATGTTTTTCTTTCGCTCGATCGGAGGGTTCTTCAGTACGTATCTGATGAGTTTCTGTGGCTTCAGAATGCTTGAGCAACTCCGCGAGGATGTCTTCCGTAAGCTTCAAAAACTACCGGTCTCCTACTTCCACAAGTATCAGTCCGGTGACCTTCTTGCGCGGCTCGTCGGTGATGCCGAGCTTCTCCGCCGGACCACTTCGCGTGCCGCGGTTGATCTGATCATGCAGCCCGCCACCCTGATTGGGGCTTTGGCTTATCTTGTTACGAAGGCAATGAACAGTGAAGGCACCTCGATGGTCCTCATTGCTATTCTTTCGATTCCGATCTGCGTGATTCCGCTTCGCATGATTGCGAAGAAGCTGGGACGGAAGGCGAAATCCCTGCAGGCGAGCGCGGGTGACCTTAGTGGGCAGATCGCCGAGAGCCTTCAGGCTCCGATGGAAATCCGAGCCTATAATCTGCAGGAGACTGTGGTGGAGAGATTCCGGGATCGGGTGAAATTGATCATCAAATATTCCCTGAAGGTGGTGAAATATCGTCAGTTGATTTCGCCCGCCGTCGAGTTCATCGCGGTACTCGGACTGAGTGTGGCGATCTACATGGGGGCGGCGAATGATATGACTCTTGGCAGCTTCATGGCGATCGGGATGGCTCTTTATCTCAGCTACGAACCGGTCAAAAAACTTGGTAAGATCCAGACTCTTTTTAAGGAGGGAGAGGCCGCGATTGACCGTTTGGAAGACATCCTTCTCGCTGACGACAAGCTCGCTGAACCTGTCTCTCCTCAAAGGCCTCAGATTTTTTCCAGCGGGGTAAATTTTGACAATGTTTCCTTTGGTTATGGGGAGGAATTGGTGCTGAGAAACATCAACCTTCGCGTGCATCCGGGCGAATGCGTGGCCCTCATTGGTGCGAGCGGGGGAGGGAAGTCGAGCCTCTTTAATCTTATCCCACGGTTCTATGATGTGAGTGGGGGCGCGGTCTCGGTCAGTGGCATCGATGTGCGTCAGTGGACCAAGAGTGAGCTCCGCGATCAGATCGCTATCGTCACCCAAAATCCCGTCCTCTTCCGTGGGACGATCAAGGAGAATATTCTTCTTGGGAAGCCCGGGGCTTCCGATGAGGAAATCGAAAACGCCGCCCGCAGCGCAAACGCGCATGACTTTATTCTCGCCCAGGAAAAGGGCTATGACACCGAGCTTTCAGAAGGTGGAAAGAGTGTTTCAGGCGGCCAGTGTCAGCGGATTGCTATTGCCCGGGCCTTCTTGAAGAATGCCCCCATCCTTCTTCTCGACGAGGCAACCAGTGCCCTCGATAACGAAAGTGAGGCGATTGTGCAGGCCGCGCTCGCGAAGCTGATCAAAGGTCGCACTACCATCCTGATTGCGCATCGTCTCACGACGACCCGGATCGCGAGCCGGGTGATTGAGATCGAGCACGGTGAGATTATTTCCGAGCGTTCCGAGGCTTAGGAAATCACCAGCTCTGCTAACTTTTCGGCGAGGGTTTCGCGGAAGGCGGCGTCATTGTGAAGCATCCACTGGCGGGCTGCTGCTCCTTTTTTATCTCGCTCGGCAGGCTCCATGGACAGGGCGTTTTTGACAGCTGCTTCCATGGCATCCGGTGTGATGTGAAAATTAGTCCCCATGTGCCGCTGTTCGGATTTCGACCAGGCCACCAGCGCGCCGCGGGGCTCTTTGATGAGCTCATTCATCGGAGGAGCATCGGTGGTGATGACGTAGGCGCGGCAGCTCATGGCCTCCACGATGTAGTGACCCCATCCCTCCGAGAGGGAAGTGCAGAGATGGATTGGGTGCTCATTGTAGAGCTTTCGGAGATCCTCCTCGCTGAGATACTCGGTAATGAGGTGCACATTCCGTGGCACTTCTTCCGGAGCATTTTCAGCATGTTGGAGCAGGGTGAGCTTGGGCCATTCGGGATGCTTGCTCCATTGTTCCAATATTTCCTCCGTTCCCTTCAGGGTGCTACGGCCGGCGAGGTGGAGGACGCCGTTTTCTTTTCGCTCGCGTCCCTCATCCAGCAAATCTTCCGAGGTGAAGCCGGTGTAATGACTGGACTGATGATGCTTACTGAAAATCTCAAGGGCGTGACGGCTTTTGCAAAAGACGTGGTCGATTTTGGCCAGCTTCCCGAGGTGCCGCTCCGGGAAGCGCTCTTGATTTGGGATCAGGATGTTTGTCTTGGCCTTTCCGATCCAGCGGGTGAAGACACGCTCCATGAAGATGTTTGCATCGTAGTCCCGGGTCTGTCCCAGGAAGCCGGCCCATGGCTTGAGGTCTCGACAATGACTGACTGTCACCTTATGTCCCGCTGCCTCGGCGGCTTCTTTGACAAGG
>CALBVA010000004.1 GCA_937969125.1 uncultured Verrucomicrobiales bacterium
ATCTCCGGGAACACCTCCCGCACCCACCGCGCAGGCGGCTGCATCACCCAGCCTTCCGGTGATCTCGCCACTTTATAGCGGGAGCGATCCGGCACCTGATCGTCCGAAAGCTGAGGCAGGATCACCACATCGAACCCCAGCCCCTTCGACTTATGAATCGTCATCACCTGCACCGCCGCCTCCCCCGGCGGCTGGCTAATCTCCAGCCCACTCAGCCAATCACGCAAGCCTCGCGCCGTCCCTTCGCCCGAATCATCATAATCCGCCACCGCTCTCAGAATGTCACCGAGACGACGCCTTCCGAAGGTTGACAAGCTCGCCCGCAGCGGCTCCACCAACCGCTCCAGCATCATCGCAAACCCCTCTTCCCTGGCCTCGGTCAATAGCTCCATCCACGGAGACTTCCCTGCCTCATAGCGATGCTCGATCACCGCCTGAACCGGCGACATCCTCCGCGCCTCATCCCAAAACGGATCCGCCGGGTCCGCCAACCACCCAACCAGAGCCTTAACTGCACTTCCCACCGCACAATCCTCCAGTGGTTTCCGGCGACCCTCCTCGATGACATCGTATCCCTCAGCCCTCAGATGATCGGAGATTTCCGCGACCTCAGTTCCACGTCGTACTAAAATCCCGCACTGGATCTTCTTCTTCCCGATCCCAATCTCTTCCAAAATCTCCACCACCTTGTCATTCATCTCCTCCTTCTTCAGCGACTCCACGCGGGCCTCACCATGGAACCCCTCTCGCGCAGCGAGGTGATCTTTCCAATCCCACCGCGCAGCCACCTCTGGACTGAAAAGTCGAGCAATGACCTCCTTGTTTCCACAAATCTCATTGACCAATGCCAGCACCTCCGGGCAGGAACGGTAGGATTCATCCATCGGTGCCACCGTCATCTCATCGCCGAAGCTTTCCTGAATGCGATCGAAAAGCCGAACATCGCCACCGCGCCAGCCGTAAATGGCCTGCTTCTTATCCCCCACGATGAAGAGGCTCTTCTCTCCCTCACCGGTCTCGTCACGCACCAGCGATTCCAGCCCACTCCATTCAATCGGACTAGTGTCCTGAAACTCGTCGAGAAACCAGTGGTCATAACGTCCATCCAACCGGAAATCAACTAGCTCCCGCCGGATCCGCGCTTCGTCATCAGTCCGCCACTGGCCGAGCAGGATCTTCACATCATCAAAGCTCAGAAGCCCACGACTCCGCAAAGCCCGCTCGTATTCCTCATCGATCCGCTCGATTAACAAGCCGATCCCCTCCGTGCGCTCCAGCGCCTGCCGCAGCTCGCACCCCGCCGCCAGCATCACGAGTTCACGGAGAGTTCTTGATGCTTCCTCTCCTAGCTCGAACTCCTTGTAAAACTTCATCCTCACCGGGCCATCGCCCGGGATGGATTCCAGACTACTGGCAAACATCCCCTTCAGCTCCGTCAGCACTCCGCTCCCCGTCGTATGACTCCGGATTATTTTCAGCTGCTTCGCCATCGCCCCCGGCGCATCCTTGCGATGCCATTCATGACTCTCGAGCTTCTCCTCCAGCTCATCTATCAATTCATCCTTCCGCGCCTCCCACTCCGCCGCTTTTGGAAGATGGGAAAATCGCTCCGTATTCGCGAAGTGCGAAAGATCCAATCCCGCCTTCCAATGCCCGTGCCACGACCTGATGAACTGTCCGAGACTTTCCGCCACCCCCACCGCTTCCTTGCCCATCGTCGCTCGACGAAATGCCGCTACGAACTCCTCGCCACCCTTCGACTCCAGAAGCCCGCCCAAGACCTCATTGGTCAATTCCGCCATCGCCAGATCCAACTTCTGTCCCTCGATCAGCTCGAAGGTTCCGCCGCTCATTCCCAGCTCATACTGGAAGCCACGCACGATCTGAGAGAAAAAGGAATCAATCGTCCCCAGCTGAAATTGAGGGAGAATACGCACCACTTTTTCCAAAACCGGTCCAACCTCAAAATCCGCTCCCACTCCTTCATGGAGCTTCTCCGCATCCCCTGCATCGAGCGCCCCCTTCGCTAGCTTCGTCAGCACGGAATCCGCAAACTCCCCCGCCGCCTTCCGCGTAAAGGTTAACGCCACCATCCGCGCCGGATCGACCTCCCGCCGCGCTATCATCCCAATAATCCGGTTTCCCAGCTGATAGGTTTTCCCCGATCCCGCCGAAGCAAGAATCATCAGGTTCTCATCGAGAATGTGCTCCCGGATTGTGTTTTCAGTGCTCATGCGGTGTAGGGGAAAGCTGCTTCATCGATCACTTCTGAAAGGGGCTTTCCAAAGCGAATGGGATCGTAGTCATCATACTTCACCTTCTCAGCCGGAGGCCAAAACACCCCGTTTTTCACCTGTCCCACAATCCACTGCGCACACCTCAGTGCCGCCTCGCGGACCCCGTCATCGAAGTCCTTCCAAATCTCAACCTTGGTATTTTGCTCGTTCGATCCGAGACCGAAATATCCTAGCTGGGCAATTCCGCCCGCCTCCTCCATCGCCATTCCATAGAGCGGCACCTGGAGATTCTTCCAGCGAACCCTTGTCGGCTTCCCACGACGCTCCACCTCCCACTTCACCGCCTCCGCCTCTTGCAAATGCGCCGGCCATTCAAAGGCATCATTGTAAGAAACATAATGCGCACTCGCCACCGGATCGGTCGATGACTTCGTCTTATAATCCAGGATGCGGATCTCATCTGTCCCCTCACGCTGCTCGATCCGATCAATCTGACCCCGAACCTTCATCCCATCGATCTCCAGCTCGAAGTCCTTCTCCACCTCGATGATGCGCCAGCCCTCCGCGAACTGAGCTTCCTGCTCCATCGCGAACCACTCCAGTCGCTGCCTCATCACTTCCTGCTGGATACGCATTGTGGTTGTCATTCCATCGCTACGCTCCGCCAGCAAACGATCTAATTCACCATGGGTCCACTTGGCAATCTCACCAGCCGAAGAGAGTAATCGCGCCTTCTGATCCCGCCCGAAGTTCTCAAGTACGAGATGCATGAGAGTTCCAAAATCCTGCGACGACCACTCGCCACGCTCCGGATCCGCCTCGCGCATGCGGAGCACCTGCTTCAGATAAAAGCGAAACGGACAAGAAAGGTAATCAGTGAAAGCGGTGACATTCAGACTCTCCGGCGGCTGGCGATCCCGCACCTTCCAGAGCCACTTCTCCTCCCTCTCCCAAGCCAGTCCGCTTTCAGGAGGTGGCACTTCACGGAAGAGTTCCTGCACCCGCCGGGCCAATTCATCGCCGCTCGCCGCCAAGAGAAGACGGGAAGGCTGCAGGACATCACCCGTCGCCGAAGACTTCCCAAGAATGAGATCCACTCTTCCAGAATCCGCACGCGATTTGATGAGCGAATGCAAAAGGTAGGCATCCCGAGCACTGCGGGATTCATTATTCGCCAGTCCCAGCAGACGCCGTGTGCCCTCTGGCAGCCAACTGTCCGTGCTCGCCCGGGCCGGGACCATTCCCTCATTCATCCCACAGATCACCAAATGATCTCCTCTCGCAAATCCCAGCTCCAACCAACCGAGAACATCCCCCACTCGCGACTCCGGAGCAGGGTCAGGGATCGGGGCGAGCGCCCCCTGCAAAAGCTCCAGCCAGAAACTCGTCGACCGGTCAATCCCCCCCGCCAGCTCCTCCGTCTGATCCAGCCAGGCCTGTGCCCCGGAATCACCAAGCTCATCAACGATAGGCAAAAGGTCGCTCATTCCTTGATGAAATCCCCTCCGCAGGAAAGCCCCCTTGGACTGCTGTAACTCCGCAAATGTCTCACGCGTCAACAAGGCCTGCTCCACCGCTTTCTCCCGATATTTCCCCCTCGGGCTGCCCTTGGTTTCCTCCGCCTCTTTTTCAAGCATCGGAAGTAGCCGCTCGATGTCCTCCGCCGTCCTCACCGCATGCGCATCACGCAGACTCGAAAGAGCACGCGTGCGGTTCACCCGATTCCCCTTCACCAGCCGCCCCGTCTGCGGGAATCCTAACAGATCGATGACATGCCCTGCCGTCGGCTTCGCCAGGTATCGCCGCCACGCCCCGAGCCATGAAACTAGGGCCGGCTTCCGTTGGCGGGCCGGATTATGAAGGATCCATCCACGTCGTCCAAAAACCCGTTCTAGCTCCGCCGACACCTCATCATCCAATGAGCCCAGCACAACCTCATCGGAGGCTAATCCCTCCTCGGCCACCTTTGCCAATGCCGCCTCCGCCTGCTGCAGTGGATCACCCACCAAAGTCACCGCACCGGGTGAATCTGGCCACGCAAACTCCCTCGCCGCCCACTCGCCAGTCGGTCGCCCCCATTCATCTAGATCCTCATCAATCGCCACCAAAACACGAATCCGCACCGGAGACTTCTCCAGCACCGCAACCATCGCCGGCGAAAGATCCACCATACCTGCGAGAATGATTTCTTGAAACCCGTCCGGCCCCTCCGGCCACTCAATCGAAGCCCGCGCCACCAGATGGTTACGGCTTTCCAGACCCCAGCTCCGTAGGAGCTGATCCACCTTTCCCTCCAACTCTGCCAGAGCCAGCTCGCGGGTGGTGCGGTACACCAGGATGGCCCCTTT
>CALBVA010000005.1 GCA_937969125.1 uncultured Verrucomicrobiales bacterium
CCCGCTTCCAAATGAGCGGAAAATTATAAAGGTCATTTACCACACAAATGTTAGAAGCCTTCTCGTTCCAATCATAGGACGAAGACTTTCTAATAATCATGAGTGAATATGTTGTCGATCTCTCCGGGATCCGAAAAACCTACCGAGGTGGGGTGGAAGCGCTGAAGGGCGTCGACCTCCAGGTCCCTCGCGGCTGCATCTATGGCCTTTTGGGGCCGAATGGTGCGGGTAAAAGTACAATGGTGAAAATTCTTACCACCCTGATCCGGGCGACCGGCGGGAGCGGGACGATGTTGGGGGAGCCGATTGGCAGCCGCGATGTCCTCCGCAAAGTCGGACTTCTCCCGGAGCATGCTCAGTTTCCTCCGTATCTTAGTGGGCGGCAGGTCATCGAATACTCTGCCGGCCTCCAGAATGTCCCGTCCAATCTCACCCGCCAACGGACGGACGATCTTCTGGAGAAGGTTAAGATGAGCGGTGATCAAAAGCGCAAGATCAAGACCTATTCCAAGGGCATGAAACAGCGCATCGGCATCGCGCAGGCTCTCGTCAATGATCCCGAGATCATCTTCCTCGACGAGCCGACTGATGGCGTCGATCCTGCCGGTCGCCGTGATTTCCGGGAGCTCGTCCGCGAACTGCGCGAGGAAGGCCGCACCATTTTTATCAATACCCACATCCTCTCCGAGCTCGAGCCGATCGTCGACCGCGTCGCGATCGTTTCGCACGGATCGATTGTCGCAGAGGGTCTCCTTGAAGAACTCCGCACAAAGAAATCCGGCTACTCGGTTTCCTTCGATGGCACTCTCCCCGAGGCGACTGTTTCCAATTTCACCTCATCCGGCTTCGATTACCGGGAAGGAGTCATTGAGGTTCCCTCGACGAAAGCCGTCGAGGTGCAGCCGGTCATCGATCAACTCCGCCGCGATGGCGCTATTATCACCCAGGTCGGACTACAGAGTCAGTCGCTGGAAGATCTCTTTATCGGGCTCACCGATGGCGGAGTCGGCTCCACGCCGCCACCCATGCCCGGTGCGCCCGTGCAAACCCCACCACCTCTCCCTGCATGAAACCGTTTCTTACCCTTCTGTTAGAGTCCTTCCGCGGGCTAAAATCTCAGCTCATTTTCTGGATTACTCTCGGGCTGACCGTCTTATTCGCCCTCATCTTTCTCTCGCTGGGATTCGACGAAAAGGGAGCTTCCGTTTTTTTTGGAGCGACTCGTTTCGGCGATGACGAATTGGTCAAGGACAGCATCGGCGCCCGGCTGATGTATACCATGGTCTTTGACTACGTCGTTGCTGGAATTTGGCTCAGCTGGATTGCCATCATTTTAGCTCTGATTTCCTGTGCGCCTATCTTCCCGAATACTATGACGGAAGGTGGCGCGGCTATGGTCATGACGAAGGGGGTCTCTCGCTTCCAGGTCTTCCTCGCCAAGCTGACCGGCAGCCTCTTCTTCGCGGCGATCCAGGTGATCGTCTTTGTGGTTATCGTCATGATTGCATTCAAGTGGCGGCTCGGCTCTTGGAGCTTCAGTTTGCTCTGGTATATTCCGGCGGTCCTCCTTGTTTTTACCGGACTTTATTCCTTCCTAGTCCTCGTTGCAGTGAAGACTCGCTCGGTCCTCACGGCGATTCTTCTGACGATGCTTCTCTGGGCAATCTCAGCCGGTCTTGGCTCGGCGGAGAAGTTCTTCAGCATGCAGCTCGCGATCTCGGACATGACCTCTCAGACTGAGTCTGCCAGACTCGATGGGGTGGATCCGCCGACTACCGCCGAGGAGATGGCCGAGCGGGAATCGGATAATGAAGAGTGGAAGAAGTCGCGGGAAGACAGCCGGACCGAAGCTGAAAAGTGGCATCGGATTGTTAGCATGATCCACATGCCGCTTCCAAAAAATGGCCCCGTGATGGCAAGCGCCAGCGAGAAGCTTCTCGCCGAACAGGCTGGTGATGTGCTGGAGAAATCCGGACTTGAGATCCCTGAAAGTAGCAAGGATGAGGTCGAAGAGGTCCGTAGAGAGATGAAGAATCTCTTCAATCGCAACTCCTCATTTTATTCCATCTGGAGTTCTCTCATCTTTGCGCTCGTGATGTTCGCGCTCGCGGCTTGGTTATTTTGTCGTCGCGATTACTGATTTTGCTCATTCTCCGCTCGCTGGCCGATCTCATCGATGGCCCAGCGGGCGTGTTCCGCCACCAGTTCCTCTTCGGTTTCTGCGGTTTTTTGCAGGAGCGGGAGGTCCTTGGCCGTTCCGGTATTTCCGAGTGCGACGCAGACGTTTCGCAGGAAACGTTCGCGCTTGATTCGCTTAATAGGGGACTTCGCGAAAACGCGGCGAAAGTCGTCCGTCGACATCGTCAAAAAATCCTGGAGCCGATATTGGAAAATTTCGGGTCGCGCGTGGAATCTCGCCTCGCGTGAGACTTGGGCGAAGCGGTTCCATGGACAAGCCTCCAGACAGTCGTCGCAGCCATAGATTCGGTCGCCAATTGCGCGGCGAAACTCCAGTGGGATCGCGCCGTGGTGCTCGATTGTCAGGTAGGAAATGCAGCGACGAGCTTCCATTTTTCGCGGTCCGGTGATGGCGTCAGTAGGGCAGGCCGTGATGCAGGCGGTGCACTTCCCACAGTGGTCTGGTGACGGTTCGTCCGGCTCCAGCTCCAGGGTGGTCAGCAGCTCGCAGAGGAAAAACCAGGTTCCCAATTTCCGATGGATCTGCACCGTCGATTTGCCATTCCAGCCGAGCCCGCTCGCACTCGCGAAGTCGCGCTCCAGCACAGGACCGGTGTCCACGTAGTAGCGTTGAAGGCCGCCCATTTCCTGCATTGCGAGATCCAGGTCTTTCAGCTTTTCCTCGATGAGATCGTGGTAATCGTCATTCCAGGAATATTTGGCGATACGGTAATCATTGCTCAACTCCTCCTTTGTGGGCAGGTAGTTCATCGCTAGGGAAACTACGGAGCGGCAGCCCTCCAGAACTTCACGGGGATCACAACGGCGGTCGATATTTCGCTCTAGCCAGCCCATGTCGCCGGCGTGGCCTGCCTTTACCCATTCGAGGTAGTCATCGGCATGCGGAGCGCGGGTGGCTACCGAGATGCGGCAGTCATCGAAGCCCAGCTGCCGGGCTACGAACTTGATGTTCGCCTTCAGCGTAGCCGCCTTCATCCGCAACACGAAAAGTGATACTGCGCCGATTCCACGATGCCTGTCGTCACCTCATTGAAGTTCAGGGTATCGGTCTCGATCGTGAGATGAGCCGTCTCCTGATACCACGGCGTGCGTTGATCAAGGAGTTCCCGGATGGTCTTGCGTGGGTCGTCATTGTTCAGCAGCGGTCGATTTGAGTTCCGCGAAGTCCGACGATAAATTTCCTCCGCATCTGCCGTCAGCCAGACCACGTAGCCTAGATTTTTCAAGAGATCGCGGTTCTCCGGCTGCCCGACAATCCCTCCGCCGGTGGAGATAATGTAGCCGGTGTGCTTGTGCAGTGAGGCCAGCAAAGCGGTCTCCAGATCTCGGAAAGCTGCCTCGCCCCGTGTCGCGAAGATCTCAGGGATGGAACAGCCCTCCTGCTGCTCGATGGCCTCGTCCGTGTCCATCACCGGGTAGCCGAGAACCTGGGAAAGGTTCCGTCCGATGGTGGATTTACCCGTTCCCATGAAGCCGATCAGTATGATGTTCCGCTGCATGACTTGTTGATTTTCGTGTGTGTGGGCAAAAGACTAGCTTCTGAAATCGATTCATGAAGCTGTATTTGCTAAAGATCCGTCGTGGATACGAAAACAGTCGTCGCAGACTTTGAAGATTGGCGGGAAGTGGTTACGGAAGCCGTGGCCCTCCTCGAGGACGGACAAGTGGTGGCATTACCTACCGAGACCGTCTATGGGCTCGCCGCAGATGCTTTTAACGCCGAGGCCGTGGCCCGCGTTTTTGAGGTCAAGGAGCGCCCTTCCTTTGATCCGCTCATCGTCCATATCGGACATAAGCGGGACCTCGACATTATCGCGGATGTGCCGGAGGAGTTGGAGGACATTGTCGATGAACTTGTGGAGGCTTACTGGCCGGGGCCGCTCACTCTGGTTCTTCCAAAGAAGTCCGATGTGCCCGATATTGTCACGAGCGGGATGGACACGGTTGCGGTTCGCCTGAGTGCTCATGAGGTGATGCGCGCGGTCGCAAGAGAGATCCCTATCGCCGCGCCCAGCGCGAATCGCTTTGGTCGTATCAGTCCCACTTCTGCGCAGGCGGTCGAGGAGGAATTAGGAGGCAAGATTCCCCTCATCGTCGATGGCGGGGCCTGCCGGGACGGAGTGGAGAGCACCATCATCTCCCCGGAAATGACCGAGAAGGGGCCGGTCCTTCGCATGCTCCGTCCGGGACCGATTGCCCGCGAGGATCTCCGCAAGATCGCCAAGGTTATTAAGCCAAAGAAAACGAAGGCCGATCATGAGGGTAGCGGAGGCCAGCCGAAGGTCGAAGCTCCCGGCCAGACCGAGAGCCATTACGCCCCGGCCACCAAAATGATTCTCGTTGAACAGCCCTCCGACTTCGTCCCCGAGGAAGGCGTGAAATACGGCCTTCTCAGTTACCGGGGGGAGGGCAATTCCTCTCTCGTCGAGGCTACGGAGTGGGATACTATTGAGATCATGAGTCCTGGAAAAGGGAAGCTGGCCGAGGGCGCGGTGCGGCTCTTTTACTGTCTCCGTAAGCTGGATGCGGCAGGCGTGGATGTTATTGTTTGCGAATCGGTTAGCGAGACCGGCATCGGAGTCGCGATGATGGACCGACTCCGTCGTGCTGCGGCAGCCTCGAAGTGAAGGACCTGAAATGACCCGCCATCTCGCCATCTTTCTCGTCCTTCTCACCGGTAGTCCGGCTGATGAAAAACCGACGACTCCTTCTTCCAATGAGGACCTCATCGTCCCAAAGAAGCCGGAGGCGGCAGCCCCGGTGACGAAGACGGGCAAGGTCAGGGTCAGCCTGGCGGATGGCTTCGACTTTCCGGTGGGAAAACCAGACGCCAAGAATTACTACAAGGCTCGGGGGCTGCGGCTCACCAGACCGGTGCACTTCGGGGAGGACTGGAATGGCACCGGCGGCGGTGATTCCGATCTCAACGATCCCATCTATGCCATTGCCGATGGCGTGGTGACCTTCGCTGCGGATGTCAAGGTCGGCTGGGGGCGGGTCATGCTCATCCGACACGCCTACCGAGATCCCAAAACCGGGCAGGTGAAATTCGTCGATTCACAATACGGTCATCTCCGTAAGCTCATGGTCTCGAAGGGAGACGTGGTGAAGCGGGGCCAACAGATCGGGACGATGGGGAATAATCGTGGAATGTATGCCGCACATCTCCATTTCGAGATCCGCCATAACCTCAAGATCGGAATGTGGCGACAGAGCGTGAAGAAGACGCTCAAGAATTGGGCGGATCCCACCAAGTTCATCCGTCAACACCGGAAGCTGAAAAAGGAATGGCGACCCGTCGTCATGCCCACCGGGACCTACAAAGTTTACCGAGGCCACCATGGCCTCTAACAGAATCTAACAATGAGCAAAAAGACCCTCCGCAATATTATCAGCGTCGTCATCGTGATCGCTGCTGTCGTCGTGAAATTCTACACCGGAGGCGGGGATGATTCCTCAAAACCCCGGGGGAAGGAGATGCAGAGTACAGCAGCGGAAGATCTCAAAAAGCCCAGCGATAAAAAGCAGGGAGGTTACGCGGTGCTGGAAAATTGCACCTACATCGCTGATAAATACAACGACGGAGACAGTTTTAAGGTTAAAACAGCCGATGGGCGTGTGGTGGAAATTCGTATGTATTTCGTCGATACCGCTGAGAGCCGGGACAAGCCCTACGCTGACCATCGGGAACGGGTCGAGAAGCAGGGAGACTACTTCGGAAATCTGGATTACAAGACCGCGCTAAAATTGGGAAAGAAGGCCAAGGAGTTCGCCATGAAGTCACTGAAGGGGAAAAAATTTACGGTCTATACCAAGTGGGAGGAAGTTTACACCAGCGGGCGATATTACGCCTTCGTGAAGCTCAATGGTACATGGTGGCATGAAACGCTCGTTAAGAAAGGCCTCGCCCGGATTCACACCAAGGGCTCTGACCTTCCAAATGGAACCCGCTGGAAGGAGCGCAAAAAACAGCTCCGCAATCTCGAAGAGAAAGCGAAGCGTGCCGATGCCGGAGGCTGGGGGATGTGAGTCGTCCTACTTCGACTCTACTTCGTAAAGTCGTTTCAGCGTGGGCAGGCCACGCTGGATGAACTGGGCATCGACGGTGTCGGAGAGGCCTTCATCGAGAAAGAGCTTATAAGGTTCCTGATCGGTTTCGATAGTGTGGATGCCATTCTCGGGTGACTGCTCGAGAGCCGCGGCGAGGTCCGGAAGTCCGGCAATTTTTTGGCCGTTCACGGACTCGATGATGTGGCTGCTAACGCGGTCATATCCGATGGTCGCCTCGGTCGCGACGACGCGGGTCAGTACGACGACACGGCGGCGACCTTCTTCGTAGTCCTCGGGACTGCTGAGGACATCGAGGAGATTGAGAGGAGCGCGAGTAGTCCAGTTTTTGCCGAAGGCTTCCAGGTAGGGGCGCGAAAGCTCTTGGAAAACGAGGCCGCCTTTGATTAGGAACGGTGGCTCTTCATCATGACGATGGACCGGTAACAGCGGGAGGGGAGCCTTTTTCAAAGGAATGGCGAGAGTCTGGCTTTCACCATCGCGTAGGATCTCGATCTCGATCTTCTCGCCCATGCGAGTCGCGCCACGTACGAGGTGGGGCCAAAAGAGAGTGCCATATTCCGGGTGCTGGTAGTAACCGCGGCGGTCGATGGCATGACCACCGACGGTGAGAATGACGTCCCCCTTTTTCATGCCGACGGTGTCCGCAGAGCCTCCGGGAAGGACGCGGGTGACGTAGAGCCCGCCCTTGTCATCCGGCAGCTTCAGCCATCCACGGAAGTGAGGGTCTTCAGTGGTGGTGGTGCCGACTCCGAGGCTGGGGAAGCCATCATAGGAGCCATCGGAAGCATCGGTGAGGAAGGCATTCACGATGTCCGTGGAGATGACATCGCTGATCTGATCCTTCGAGTCGTAGCTGGTCAGGATTCCGGCGAGTTTGTCGCCCTTGAAGGCAGGGAGGGTGAAGGAGTTCCCCGAAGTTTGCATCGAGGCCTTGATGACGTAGCAGAGAAAATATTTCCCGCTCACGAAGGTGCTGAGCAGCTCCATGCTCCGAATGGTGCCGGTCGTTTTGAGCGGATCGCCATTGTTCTCCAGCTGGTAGAGATCGATTTCGTCGCCGGGTTTCGAAGGCGTGGCGAGTTCGCTGGGCTTAAGATTTGCGAGGAAGCCGGGATCGCCGTCCGGAGTGAGGAGGGCGAGATTGGCATCATAATCGATGGCCGTGACCCGTGCCGGAATGGTCTGGGTGCTGTCGGCGGATTGGAGCTCCACGTAGATGGAATCGGCAGCCATCGCAGCGGTCGTCAGGATGCGGTTTCCGGAGAGTAGGGTGCCAAGTCCGCCCCGCTTCCGTGGCGGATTTTTTTCCCAGGGTTGTGAGGCACTGTAGGTCTGGATGGTTGAATTGATCCGGATGAGGGAATCCTCCGGTGCCGCAAAAAGCGGGGCGGCGGTGATGGCTAGGAGCGAGAAGAAGATACGAAATTTCATTTCAGGAAAGTGTTTTAGTGTGACCAGAAATCGCAGTCGATTAGTCGAGGCGGGCGGCCTTGGAGATGCCCACTTGGGCCATGATGCGCTTCTGCGCGGCGGCGACTTCGGCCGAGGGCACGACGAGTGGGCGGTTCCCACCGTTGAACTTAATGACGTGATACTCAGGAGGATTCTCGGCGTTCAAGATCTCGTGAGCCTGGCGGAGATTCTTGATTTTGGTGCCATTGATCTCCTCGACCACCATCCCGGTGAAGCCGCTCATCCGGGTGGTGAGGCGATCGCTCTCGACGCGGGTCAGGACCACGACGTCTTCCATTTCCTTGAAGAGGCCCTTATTGACGTAGTCGCTGTAGATCTGGCGGAGGCGGCGGTTATCGAAGTTGTAACTTGCGAAGAGATTGAGATCGAGCGGCTGGAAAAGTAGCCCGGCGAAGAAAGTGTAGCGCGGCTCCTGTTCATACTGGATCGAGTAAATACGGCTAAAGGGGAAGCTCTTCAGAGTGAGATCTTTCTCCAGCTTCTTGCCCTCACGGAGGAGGGTGAGCTTGACGATGTCACCGGCGAATTTGCGCTCCACGATCTCGTTCATATCGACGAACTCCCCGGCGATGCGGATGTTGCCGGCGGAGTCGATAGAGTGGCCGTCGATGGTGAGGAGGACGTCTCCTTTTTCAAGGACGCCATCCGCCGGACCCTCGGGGACGACATTGGCGACAAGGACGCCTTTGCCATTTGAAGGAAGCTGGTAAGCCCTACGCATTGCGGGATTAAAGAGCGAGAACGGGGAGATCCCGATGTCCATATAGTGGTCGTATTGGCCGTCTTTAATATCGGAAAGGAAGCGTTTTACCACTGGGGTGGGGATGATGTAGCCTACGTTGTCGGCCTGGGTGTTTCCCTGGAAGGCAACGCCTATGACCTTACCATCCTGCACTACGGGACCGCCGGAGTTACCGGGATTGATGGCGGCATCGATCTGGATGACGAGGTGCTGGTCTGCGCGGGAGTGGCTGTAGCTGGAAAAATCAATGCGCGAGACCACGCCCTGGGTAACGGAGAGGCGCTCTCCGCCGACGGGGTATCCGATGGCGCTGACGCGGCTTTCGAGCTTCGGCATACCTCCGATTTCCATGACGGGAAGCTCGGCGAAAGGGGAAAAGTCCTGCAGCTCGACGAGGGCGAGATCGCAATCGTGTGCGATGTGCTTCACGCGGGCGACGTGCTTTTGCGAGGACCCCCGGCGGGTCACGAGGACGCGGCGATTATCTGAGACCACGTGGGCATTGGTCAGGATCATATTTGGCCCGATGATGAATCCCGTCCCCGTCCCGCCGGAGAAACGGCCGGAGTTCCAGGGGGTGCGGTAATCCGGGACCTGCGTGGCGACCTCGATTTTTACGACCGAGTCATAGATCGAAAACTCCGGCGCGGCGGCGACCGGCTTCGTCTCAGTGGAGGCCGCAGGAGGATCGAGTAATTGGCCGAAAAGCGGCTGGCCCAGAAGGCCGACCAAAGAAAGGGAAGCAAGGAAGCGCGGTGAAATTCGCATGATTGAGAGGAAACTAGTTCTGAAGGATGGATTGGAAAGAAGGAAAGTCGGAGGAAGAGGGATTCGGTCCCCGTATTTCTGAAATCAACTGAAAAGCGTCGGAATACAGAGCGTTTATCTGATGAAAGTGAAACCGAGGTGATTTGAAATTCAAGGTGTAGCT
>CALBVA010000006.1 GCA_937969125.1 uncultured Verrucomicrobiales bacterium
GCTCCACCTCTAATCTGTCACCCATGTTGCGTGTATCATAGCGAACAGGCGTAGCTGGTACCACTGGAAAGACTCCCTCCTGCCAGCCAGATCCAGACTTAAGCGCTTCAAGGATCTTTTCCGGTTTCACCTCCGACTCCACAACGGAAGAATCCATTCCCACCGCATTTGGAAGGAGTGGTGGCTCATATTCGGTTGGATAAGTGAATTCTGCGATGTGAGCGACTTTGACGCTCATGCCAGACTGTGCTCGGGTTGCCAGGAGTTTTTCTTGTTTCGTCTTTCCCGTCTTTAAGCCCTCGAGCATACGTGCATAAATTTTCGCGTCACTGAGCCCCTCTCGCTGAGTGCTCGCAGCGTCGCTTTGAGATAGGGAGAAAACTTCATAAACGATCTGAATATTTTCGGGCGAGTCAGCCTTCACAATTGCCGGGCTAAGGATGGCACTGCAGAGGACAAGGAGTTTGGTAAGTTTCATGTAATCTGATGATTTGGGTATTTATTGAACGACGATAGAGACGGTCACGAAGGCGAACCAGACACTCTGCTCACCCTCCTTCGCTTGCAGTTCTTTAGGAGGACTCAGTGTGCCTAAAAATGAGGTCTGCCCCGATTTAGCTATAACCCCGGTCTCAATCTGTTGAATCGCGAAGCGGGAAGTCTCAAATTCTGAGAGTCCTTGCCCCCACTTCTGGCGTTCGATGAAGGTCACGATCTTGGGTGCAATCCGAAGATCAATGTGACCCTCGTCATTGGTGATACTTGATCCGATCTTAAGCGTGTTACCCACATCTTGCGTGTCGAAAGCCTTACTTGTAGCAGGAATGGCAGGGAAGACACGGAGAGCATTCTCTCCATCCTTGAGGGCGGTGTTATTCACCACGTTAGGAAGGTCGGGCGGTTCTACCTCCGTCGGATAAATGTGCTCTGCGACATTCTTAACTGAAACAACTATTCCAGACATCTGGCGTGCTACTAAAAAGACTTCCTGCTTCACCGACTTATCCTTCAGTCCCGCCATCATCTTTCCGTAAAAAAGCTCATCGGTGAGCCCGGCACGGAGAAGTTTCGCAGCCTCGCTCATCGGGAGAGAAAAGGCCTCATAAACGACATGCAGAGTTTCCGGAGGCAGCACGCCCTCCTCATTTTTTTCCTGCGCAAGCGTCATCACCGGCGCAGCGAAGACAGCTACAAGAGCTAGTATTTTCGTATGGTTGTGTTTCATGACAGGCGAAATTGACACAGAGAGCCAAGGCTTGTGTCAAACGACAGTCAAAGTTTGGTCAGAGCTTTGTTAGTGTCGCAAACAATGAAGTCGGCCCATGACGAATAGAGTTATGGTGCTTCACTCCGAATGCCTTCCAAATACGCTCGATGCTGTCCTATCCGAGCCTCATCTCTTTCGACATTTGTCTCCGACTCCAATTTAACTTTTGCGATCACTGGGCACTGCGCTGTGCGGTGCATCGATCAAACTGCTCAGATACTTTTGAGTAAAGTGTTCACGCCACACTTTTCGACAGTTTGAAAACACTCTTCACACTAGAGATCGATTGCTCGAACGGTCACGAAGGCCAACCAGACACGCTTCTCCTGATCGATAGCCTGCGTGTGACCGGGCAGAGAGAGTGTCCCGAGCAGGTAGGGCCGGTCCAGACTGACCACGGAACCTGTCTTGATCTCTTGAACCAAGAAATTCAACTTATCGATTTTTGATTTGCCCTGACCATAATGAAGAAAATCGTCTTGGGAGACATGTGTCAAATTGACCCGAAGGTCAGCCAAATTGAAGGGAGGATTCGCAAAGCATAATTCCACATCGAACGTATCGCCGACATTCTTCGCCTCAAAGGCAGAATTCACATAGGGAAACATCCGGGAAACCTGCGAGGAATCAGGAATGGCCGGGAGGCCAACAGCAAAATCGAATCCCGGGGGCTGATAGTCGCTGGGATAAATCATTTCGAGGGTTGATTCTGACCAAGTAGACGCACCGGGCAGCCCTCTGATCACAGTGAGCTTTTCAAGCCGGGCCTCATTTGAAGTAATTTTTTGCAAGGATGAGCGATAAATCTCAAGGTCACTAAGTTCTTGCCGGCGCTGTGATGCCGCTTCGGCAAGCGGGAGGGAAAAGCTTTCGTAAACGAGAACAAAGCCAGATCGTGTTTCCTCTTTCTCCTCATTTACTGATTCTTCAAAGTCCGGACACTCTATCGTCAGAAAGTAGAAGTGAGTTCGCGCGGCCTCATTTGCGCGACTTTCCGGCTCTGTCGTCCCCATCAAGGTGGCACGATCAAGAGAGGTGATCGCATGGGTTCGGATCCGCTCACAATAGAAATTAGTCAGCTCCATCTGAGCTTCTTCGTGACCCCATTTCTTTCGCTGGCCGTCTCCATATCGGTAAAAGTTCAAGACGACCTCTACTTCGCCACCATCGAAGACATTTGCCTTCAACGTCAGATGATCGCCGGGTGATTGGGTATCTGTCGCAGAAGGGGTAATCGGGGCATAGAGCTGCTCAAGCACCCAAGCGGGGGGATTCCCGGGAGGACTCTGAGGCGACTCGAACTCTATCATGTAATGCTGATCACCAGCGGAACTTAACTCTGCTATGACTCCTGAACTCGTGGTCAGATTATGAAAAGCATTGAGCTGACAATTCCCCGACTCGATCTGTCGCAAGAGTTCGGCGTAGAGTTCGATTTCATCGGGGTTTCTACGAGCAAGCTCCGCCCCTATCCCTCTCGGGACCGAGATGATCTCCAGGGTAACATTGAGCGAGTCTCCCTCTCGGAGAGCAGAATAATTCGTCGCCTCATCCTCCTTGAAAGGATCGTCTGTAGCGAAGGGATCGTCTGTAGCGAAGGGATCGTCTGTAGCGAAGGGATCGTCGTCACTAATACCAAATGGATACACTTCTCCCAGGACAGGGGCGTGCAGCAAAAAGACCATCCCTGTGAGCAGCAACATCCCTACAGAGGGAAGGGAACTCATGTAAGCAGTCATTGAAGGTTAGAGCTTCGGAACAGATACGGTTACGAAGGCGAGCCAAATCTGCTTCGGTTGATCTTTCTTCTGATTGACTTGACGAGGAGTCACCGTCCCGAGGAGCGTCGGAGAGCCTAGGGTAAACTCCGCCCCGACGTTTAACTTCTGCACTGAAAAACGAGGCATGCTTACCGTGGAAATCCCCTCTCCCCAGCTTTCACTACCAAGGACCTGAACGTGGGAAGCAGCCAGCTTCACATGAACCTTGTCAGGCCGCTTATTGTCAAAGGTCGACTCCGCTTCAATGGAGCTACCGAGATTCTTGGTATCGAAAGCGGAAGGAATCGCGGGAGAGATGAACATCTCAAGCTGATCAAAATCAGCGGGCAAATGATCCGGAACCCTACCGATCTCAGGCGGTTCATATTCCGTAGGGTAAATGTGTTCGGTGATTTCTTCAATCTCCCCTTTCCCGCCAGGCTGCATTCGCATTACGAGAAACTCTTCCTGCACCCCTTTTTTTTCAGCAACTTTCTTAACAATCTCCTGATAAAAAACTGCTCCGCTAGAGGTCTTTCGTTTGAGTTTCGCGACTTCCATCATCGGAAGAGAGAAAACCTCGTAGGTGAACTCAAGATTTAGGACGGGAAGGGCGGCCAGCGTCTTCGCTTCATCCTCAGAACTTTCACTCTCCTGTGCAGAGAGCGGAGAGGTCCAGGCCAGAGCTGTGATCAGAAAGAGAGTCGATGAGAGTTTCATTGGAAAAATGAAACGATGGAAGGCTACCGGGCATTCGATAGAAAATGCACATTTCTTCGGAATGAGATGCGGAGAGTTTTCACACCGCGAAAGTCCCACCCTGGTATCTCTTGCGATATTCTCCGGGGGTGAGGCCGGTTTCTCTTTTAAAGAGGCGGCCAAATTGGCCCTGATCGTAGAAGCCGCAATCGAGGGCGACTTCGCCGAGGGTCTCGGAGCCGCGAGCGAGGAGTGTCCGAGCGGCATTGATGCGGACGCGAAGAACGAACTGCATGGGAGCGATACCGAAGAGTTTTTTAAAGCGACGATTCAGCTGGCTGACGGAAAGATTGACCAAT
>CALBVA010000007.1 GCA_937969125.1 uncultured Verrucomicrobiales bacterium
GGAGGTGCTCGCTCAAACCAGGCGTCAAAAGGACGTCATCAAAAGAAAGGGCCAAAGAAGGTTCCGCCATGGGCGAATCAAGGGAATTGCCGAAGGGAAAGCAAGTGTGATTCCTGCTCGACCTTAAAATATTCCCTCAAATCAGCCCCAGTAAGCTCTCAAGCCTGTAACCCAATCACTTCTGAAAACCCTCATCGATCAAATGAAGTGGTCCCGTTTTTGTAGCCAGTAAATTCGTGGTGTCCTCCGAAATCACCTCGACCTATGAATGAGCGCGATGAAATCAAAAAAGCCCACTGGTCTGAAAACTGAATCCCCGGTGACGATTCATATTCCAAAGCCGGCGGCTCCACCAGAGGAAGAGAAGGAAGTGAGTTGGGATGAGAAGCATCCGGCTTTAGCAAACGTGCTGCACTACACCGTGATTGGCGTGATTCTCCTTCTGGTCTTCCTAGGCGGATTCGTTTTCATCGGCTGGAAATCGAAGCTGGGAGCCGGCCTCGTAGGTTTTCTCGTCATCTCCTTGGCCGGAGGCATTGCGGCAGTGAGCTGGGTCATCAAGACAATGACCTCCAATGAATTCGACAAAGACGACAGCGGCTTTTAATCTCTCCCGCTGCCAGTTCCACGGGCCAGTTGTGACTCGGTCTGGCCAAGGATTTTCTTCTCGGTGTCGAGAAGGCGAACGAGATTGTTGGCGGTCTGGATATCCTGTTGAGTGAGGCTGCTCTCCTTCCGGATGTTCGCGAGCTGGCTTTCCCAGCGACGGATGCGACCCTGCGATTGGGCGCGCCGACGCTGGAGGGCCGCTCGATTTTTTTCGAGACTCCGGAGTCCGGCCTGGCTTTCGGCAAGGCGTCCTTCGTTTTGGGTAATGGCTGCCGCCTCCCGCTTTTTCGCTTTTTGATAAGTGCAGGAGGTCGCGCTTACCCACATGGAAAGCGTGGCGATGGCGAGGATGCGGGAGGCATTCATGGAATACAGAAATTATTGCCCGGCAGCCAGCCTGGCGGTGTTATTGGCGAGGGCGTCGCGCTCCTCCTTCAGTCCGTTCCCGGCGAGCTGGAGATCGGTGCTTTCGCGGCCAAGGGCAGACTTCGTGCGAGCTGCATCCAGATAAGTGATGCGGTCATCAAGTTCCACGAGCGAGGCCCGCGCCTGATCGTGGAGCTTACGGCGAGCCGCGACATTGGCCGCAATAGCAGCAGCCTGTTGTGAATCAGCAGCGATGGCGCGCTCCAGCTTGAGGTTGTATTGACGCACCTCGGCAGTGCGGCGATTGGCAGCGGAGATGAGCTTCTCTAGCTCCTTTGACTTGAGCTTTAGCTTACGGATATCGCTCGCCTGCTTCTTCCCTACCGCCCCGCCAAGCAGACCGCCAATTGTTCCAAGACCGATAGTGGAATTGCGATTTCCGCCAAGACCAAAACCGAGGCCAAGGCCCAATCCGGCTCCTACCGCAGCACCTTCCATCACGATGCGTTTTTCCTCGTCGTCAGCGAAACGGAGCTTACCAGGAGAGGTGACATTGGAAGCAGATCCTCCCGATGATGAGCAGGCGCTGAGCAAGCAACTCAGCAGGAAGGCAATCGGCATGATGAATTTCATTCCTTTTTGGTAATCAAAGGGATGATCGAAGTCGATGCGGAATCACTGTAGCGGAGTGAGGATGATCTTCTTCACATCCATAACGCTGACTTTCGTTTTTCCCTGCGCCCGGAGTTGCACGTGATGGCGGCCTTTACTGAGTAGGTAGGTTCCAATGACGACCGGCTGGAAATTCTGAAAATGGCCCGTGGACTTCACCGTGAAATCGTGGTGGTCATTGCCGATCGACAGGCGGACCGGACTGCCGCTGTTTTCATCATCGCAACCCTGGTAGATGGTGGCCTGATAACGGCCATCGGCAGGGATCTCGAAATCCCAAATGACGTAGTCATCCGGCATCGTCCAATCGCCGATGCAGAGTTTCTTCGGGGTGATTTCGTAGCGGAGCTTAATGCCATACACCGTGGACTCGCCCGCCATCAAAGTGACCTTACCGAGAGCATCCGGCCGCGCGACAGGCGTCTCCCCTTCCGGAGCCGGACGCAGGGTCACCGCCTTGAGATTCATGACCGCTCCGGCATATTTTTTCAGGGCCTTCACACTGAGAGTGGTCGGCTTATCGTGTTGCAGATAAATCTTCCCGAGCGGCACCGTGGTGTAGCGATAATAGCTTCCGGTGTCGCGGATCGTGGCCTTCAGAGACTGATCCGCGAGGGTGATCTGAATGTCCGATTTCTTGCCGGAGAGCGAATAAGTCAGATCGACGTAATACATCCCGCAAGTCGTCGGCGAAAAATCCCAAATCACGGAGTCCTCAATCTTTCTCCAAAACCCGATGCGATGATTGCCGGGGTGGGTTTCCAATTTCGCCTTCTTCGGCCCCTCGACCCGTGCATCAAGCGCGGAGAAAATGATGCGACCGTCCGGATAAGCGACCGAGTGGTCGGTGGTTTCAAAGGTGATCGATCCCTTCTGCGAGCGGAGGGCCTCCGGGACTTCCAGAGTCACCTCGGTGGCGGTGGGATTGAAGGAAGTCTGCAAGGCCTGTCGCTGCGGATCATCCGTGAAGTAGGCGGAGGTGATATTGGGAGCAGGAGTCTGGAGCGCGATCTTGCCGGACGATGGATCTCCGTGGAAGATGACCCGATCCGGCTTTGTAGGATCATGAGGTTTTGGCGAGGCCTGCAGTATCAGGGGAGTGAGAAGAAGAATGGTTGGTATGCGCATGATGAGAGGGAAATACCAGACATCGCAGGAAGATACAACCGCAGCTAAGGCAGGAGAACTGGACGGACAGCCCCTGCCTGTAAAAGATCTCGCAAAGTCGGGCCGGGGCTTTTGGGCACTAACGTGTAGCTACGCTTCACAAATCACTCAACACCCCCTCGGGATTGGTGGTTCGGTAATACGTTTCACTTGATCCACTTCTCCGAGTTCCACTTCTTAAAGAGACGGTGGAGGCTGATCAATTGCCGCCCGTTGGCGGTGGTATTGAGCTTCAGCTTGTAGCGCTCGGCTTCGATTTGATCATCGCGAAGGCCAGAGA
>CALBVA010000008.1 GCA_937969125.1 uncultured Verrucomicrobiales bacterium
GGGACTCCGCTTATGAGCTTCTTCCCGATGCCTTCCCTCAGAAGCAAGCCTACGTCCAGGCTCTTTCCCGCGATTTTAAAGCGCCCGGGTCTCCACGAAGGAGAGAGTTGTGGACGAATAGCTTCGATAACCTAAACCTTCCCCTATCACGACCAGCTCGCAACAACACCCCGACAACTCCCTGGTTTCGCACTTCGGTCGGTAAAGCTGTGCCCACTTGGGATTTCCCGCTCACCGCATACAATGTCGTGATGTCCCCAATTAAGTTTACCAGCCTTCCGCTGGTCACCTCCTTGGGTCGTCCGGCCTGGGAGAATATGACCAGACGGACTAGAACACTCGTCCGCCCGGATCGAACTACCGGATCTTTCGCAGACCAAACACCCGTTCTTGCTGAAATCTGCCGAAAGCTGAAACACACCAGGAAGGGACGCAGACTCACCATCGAACTTTATGGGCACAGTATGGGATCTATGGTGTTCAATGAACTCCTCGGGGAAGTCCTTGAACAACGTATCACTGATCCCGGCTTCGACAAAATCGTTTACATGGCGGCAGCCTGCAGCATCAAAGACTTCAATTCGGCTGTGGGCGGCTACCTCCGGAAGCGACCGCGCACAAAAGTCGTGAACCTCTGTCTGCATCCGGATTGTGAAGTCCGCGAAATCTTTAAACCTTGCGCAAATCTTGCTATCTCTGGCTCGCTCCTCGTCTGGATCGATAGCTTCTACGACAATCCCCGTTCCCGACTGGATCGCACTCTGGGAAGCTATGTGAACGCAATGACTTCTTGGAAATACCTTCCCGCCAGTCAGAATTTCATATTGAAGGCATTCGGGATGCAACACCGCTCAGCCCCGAACTTATCGATACCAACACCGGGGGAAGATGGCATGGGGAAAGATTATAATGCTGGACCACAAAAACATGGCCATTTTACCGATTTCCAATTTTGGACTGACTACTATCAGGGCATCAAGCCAGCCGCCGAGAGCCCCCGCTACCTCAAATATCGATGAAGACATACCTCCGACTTTCTTTAGGCTTTCTTCTTCTGATCGCATGCCACCTCCTGTCCTCCTGCGGACTTGGCTGCAATTCGTGTGGAACTAGCGCGCCCACATTAGAAGGGCCAAAGCCATGGATCCACCAGGTCAAGACCACTTCCGGCTGGTCCTACCAGAGCCGGGTTCTGGGGTGTGACGGAGCCCCACCCATCCTCCTTCTGCACGCGATGCCTGGGCCGAGCCGCGCAGTTCTCGACCTCGGAAAAGAAATTGCAAAGGAAGGCTATCAGGTCTTCGTCCCAAATCTCTATCCAGACCGCTTCCAATTTGGCGAGGCCAGTATCATTAAATCCAAACAATATGTAAAACAGAGTCAGGATTGGGAGGTCTATCAAGAGAAGAATCTGGGTCCTGTAGTTAATGATCTGCGCCAGATCACGCGCGAGATCAGGATCCGAACCGGAAACCGAGTCGTGGTGATTGGCAACTGTCTCACTGGTAGCACTCCCCTGACCCTCATTAGCTCGCCCGATGTCGTGGGTGGGATTCTCTGCCAGCCATCAAATCCCATGCCCTCCAACTGGGAACTCCTGACCGGGAGACGCCCCGAAGCGGAAAAGATGGCCTTAGGTGTGACTGACGACGATCTCTCCTCCGCGATCTCCGCTCTCAAAAAGGATAAACGCAAATGGCTGGCGGGATTTCATTTCAGTAATGATCCCATCGCGCCGATGGAACGCTTCGACGTCCTCCAGAAGGCCTTATCCGATGCGGGGCTCAATGAACGCTTCCACACCGTGATCGCCCACCCGGTCGGAACTTCGCCAAAATCGTGGTGGGACCGGAAACTGAAGCACCGCGAACGGCGAACCTTGACGGGACCGCACTCCACCATCGTAGGACCAAAAAACCTCCGCAAACCCATCTATGCGAAATTTCGGGAAGAGCTGAAATTGATTCTCAAAAAGAAAATTTGATGGGAAAACAGGCCCCTTATCGCAGATGGAACATCGCAACTTTCTACTTCTCCTCCTCTTTAGCCTAGCGCTCTCCGCGTGTGCTCCAGTGAATCCTCTCAAGGATGAGTCTCTGCGAATTAAGCTCACCCTGCCCCCCAAAACCGGTGAGGTCACCATCGAGTTTCTTGGCAATTCCACACTGCTCATCACAGATGGAAAGACAGGACTGCTCATCGATGGCTTCATCACCCGTCCCGGCAGGCGGGAGACCTTGCTTGGCCATATCTCACCGAACACCCGATTACTCCGGGATTATTTTGGGCCTAGCTCGGGGAGAAAGGTCGATGCCATTTTCATCGGTCATAATCATGCCGATCACTCGCTCGATGCCCCCCTCCTCTCCGGAATGTTTCATCGAAGAATCCCGATTTATGCGAACTCTGAGTATGGCAAGATTCACCGTGCTTTCGGGCAACCCAAATCCAGTCATGTCGCGGTGAAAGCTGCAGGCCTGAAAAAGGAAATCGGTCGCTTTACCGTGAGGATGGTCAAGTCGGCCCACATCCATCCACGCTTCCGGTTCCAGCACGCAGCGAACGAAGAAAATGATGAACAGCTCACCCTGCCTCTAAGCTTCAACGATTTCAAGGATGGAGACACCTTCGCCATTCACATTAGTCATGGAGGCAAGGCACTTGCGGTTACGACATCCGCAGCCGCTATTCCTGGGCAGTGGCAGGGGCTAAAAGCTGATGTTGTCTTTGCCGGAATCGGGCTGCTAGGGCCGGAACCCGAGGAAACGAAAAAGGCATACTTCGAGCACGGACTTCTTGCCCTCAAACCAAAGCTCATCGTCCCGATTCATTGGGACGACTTTACCAAACCACTCAGCAAGCCTCTGCGACCTGCCCCTCTCCCCCTCCTAGATCGGCCAATGAGGACCATCAATTTGCTGAGATATGGAAACGTCCCGGTCCGTGTCATGGACCGGTTCGATAAGCTCTCGCTCACCAGACGGCATCTGGTGAAGTAATCGTTTTCGAGACCGAATCTGTAATCGATCTAACCCAGTGATTCCATCGAGATACTGCTGCCATTCGCGGGACTGCGCGATGGTCAACGATTCAGGGTCGAAGGGAGATCTGAGGGCGGTTGATGTTTACCGATGGTTTCCTCGACATTGATGACGGTTCAGGAATTACTCCATATGGTATGTAACCATAGAGTAAGTCAGAGTGGCGATAGGGACCGGTTGTTAGGGGGCTGCGAAGCGAACATGATCGGCACAGAATGATGCCACTCTAAAGCAGAGCGCGGATGAGGAGGGTTGTGAGGATGAGGGCAATAATTCCGAGGATGGAACCGGCGATGATGCCTACCTGCTCGGAAGCTCCGCTTTCCCAACGGAGCTTCAGACGATGGCGAGCGGGGCGGCTGACGATGGCCTCGGCGAGCAGGAAGAGAGTGTGGAAACCGCGTGCGATTGAGCGAAAGATCCGCAGAAAAAAACCGATGATGGCTTCGATGATGTCTTCCATCAGTATCAGTCCTTTTGAGCTTCAAGTAGTTCCTCAAGCTCCCAGCTCGGCATGACCCGGACCGAAAGGTCCGCAAAGAGAATCATCGCCTCATCTTCAACAAAAAGGTAAGCAACGACAGAGGAGAGGGTGGACTTCTTTGCAGGCGCTGCAAATTCCAGGCCCGCGTCGGCGAGTCCCATGGCAAGATTCACTTCGATCACGTTTGCCTCGATCAATTGCTCAAGGCTGGTCGGGTCGACATTTTTCTCGTTCTTATAAGCAGCAATGGCCAGTCCGAGTGATCTTAGATCGTTCAGGTAATTTGCCTTATTCGCCTTGTCCTTAATCTTGATCATCATCGGGGTGGCGATTCCCGCTACGACAGCCAGGCCAGCCACTCCACCAAAGGCCGACTCCCCTTTCACCGCGAAGGGGAAATTGCCGGTGGCAAGGATGCCTTCGTCCTGCACCGCAATGGCGGCAGCGTATCCACCGCCGACTCCGAGTTTCGCGAGATAGGGAAGTAATTCGTCAATGAAAGGTTGAGCTTCAGGATCGGCCATTGGTGCGAATTCCTTAGTGAGGATTTCGATGAGGCGGAAGACATCACTAGAGAGGTAGGCAAGGGAATTGCTCTCCGCAGGGAAACCCTTGGTGGCATTTTGGTAAGACTCTGAGGTGGTGATCTTCGGTCCCTTGCCGAGGCAGGTTTCTAGATCGGCCTCAGTAAGACCCATCGTGATTTGTTTGGTGGAAGGATCCCAAACGAGAACTGGATCGATCTCGCCAAAGGGAGTCTGTTCCGGACCTTCCTTGTTACTGATGTAGGTCTTGCCGTCCACTTCGACCACTTTCGTATTTTTTAAAGTATTTTCATCCTTGCTGATGAGCTTCCAGAGAAGCGTGGCATTGTTCAATTGCGCGGCGAAGTGCGGCACGGGGAGATTGACCCCGCGTTGAATCTCGAAGGTTTTTTCATCGTCCAACCAGAGAACGATCGTGCCGCGCATAGTGAAGTCAGCAAAAAGCCCGGCGACGGTCATCCCGATCTCATCCAACTCTTGCTTCAACACTCCCTCAATCTCGCTTTCGGCTTTTCCGCCCAATGACTTCCCGATGTCACGCACCAGCTTTCCGTAGTCACGAAGGTCGATGGAGGTCTCCAGAACGAGATCCGCCCC
>CALBVA010000009.1 GCA_937969125.1 uncultured Verrucomicrobiales bacterium
GAGGAGAAAGTATTAGCCTTTCTGATTTTGGCGGACAGAGCAGAAGCTGTTGAGGAGAAGCGAGTGCTCAAATCCTCAGTTGTGCGAATTGTGATGGAGTCTGCAGTATTGGATACAATCGAAAAAGCCTCTTCCGCACCATTGTTATCCACGAGATAAACGACAAAAGGAACTGCACGTCGTGGTGGGACAGCTGCCGGATCTGCACTGATCGCCCACTGCTGAGTCGGGGTCGTGGTCCAGTTAACCGCAGAAAAGGAGATAACCTGACTTCCGATCGCTCCGTCTGCCCCATCAGTGAAAGCCCCAAGGCTTCCATTTCCTGCAAACTCAATATCTTGAAGAAGTGTGGCTGAGATCGCGGTCAGTGCCGTCTCACCGGCGGTCGGAGTCGCCAGGGAGACTTTGGTGTAGCCCTGAGGGATGGTATAAACGGGGTTTTGCGCACTGGCCAAGGGGGCCAGGGCAGTCGTCACGGCGCAGATGATGGGAGTGATGGCTTTCATGGGTTTCGATAAGGATGATTGAATTTCTTTTGATCGGCAAGATTAATTTTATTGGAGGGGGCTTTTGGTTTATACAGATGTGAATTTGAGGTCGAGGTAAAAGAGCGTTAAGGGGAGATGGAATTGGGCTCTTTTTCTGATCTTTTTGATCGGTAGTTGCGTGAGGTCCCGCCTCTGGTAGCTTTCGCTCAGAAGTGAAAGGCGGATACACAATTGGAAATGAGAAGCTGGTCAAGGTTCTGGAAGGAGCCTCGAATCACCTCCTGAGCCTTTGGAAAAAACAGGGGAAGGATGACGGTGCGCTACGGATCGCGGTGGTTGGCGGAGGGTGCAGCGGGTTGCAGTATCAGATGGATCTCGTCGATGGTCCCCGCGACCGCGATATCATGGTGACAAGCAACGGCGTGAAGGTGGTCATTGACCCAAAGAGCGCCCTGTTTGTCAGCGGGAGCGAATTGGACTACTCGGACGACCTCCAACAGGGCGGTTTTAAGGTCAGTAACCCGAATGCGGTGGTGACTTGTTCCTGCGGGGAAAGCTTCGCAGCGTGATGAGTGAGACCGATCCTTTTCAGGCGCTGGGCCTGGCTCATCAGCTGGTGATCGCCCCGGAGAAGTTAGAGGAGGTCATTCGCTCGGCCAGCAAGGCGGCCCACCCGGATGCGGGGGGCGATGCGGAGGACTTCGAGAGAGTGAGGAAGGCGGGTGACATTTTAAAATCACCTCCACTGAGGTTGAAGGCGGCGGTGCAGTTGGCGGGGGGCAATCCCTCCGGCCGGGGAAGTGTGCCGGGTGAGGTGATGGATCTTTTTTCGCCGGTGGCGGAGGGCTTGCAGGCGGTGGAGAAGTTCATCGCGGACAGAGCGGCAGCGCGAAGCGAGCTGGGGAAGGCGGTGCTGGATGCACAAATTCCGACGCTGAAGCAAAATTTGGAGAGATTGCAGGAAAGGCTGGGCGAGTTGGGAAATCAGGTCGCGGAGCGATTTGCACAATTTGACGAGGCAGGCTGGGAGGCCTCTCGGGAGAGCATGGCAGAGGCTGCGCGGGCGCTGACTTTCCTGGGGAAGTGGCAGGGTGAAATCCGGGCGGCCACGGGAAAGCTCTTTGAAGCCTTGCTCGGCGGGTGACTCTCCTCTAATCCGTTAAGCAATGAGCGACGGGACGGATGAAGGCGTGATTGTGGGGATCGATCTGGGGACGACCCAGTCAGCGGTCGCGGTGGTCGATTCGGGGTTTCCGATTCTCTTGGCGGACGAAAACGGGGCGAGCCTGACTCCGAGCGCGGTGTGGTATGGCAAGGAAGGCGAGATTGAAGTGGGTAAGGCCGCGCTGAGGCGGGCTGGAGTGAGCCCGGTGGTGACGAGTGTGAAGAGCCTAATGGGGCGCGCTGCGGGGGAGGGTCAGCTTGATGAGAATGGACGACTGGATACTCCGGCGGGACCGAGAACTCCCGAGGAGGTCTCGGCGGAGATTCTCAGGAAGCTCAAAACGGTGGCGGAGACGCGGCTGGAGAAGCCGGTGGGGAAGGCTGTGATCACGGTGCCGGCCTACTTCCATGATGGTCAGCGTGCCGCGACGAAAAAAGCAGGCGAGCTCGCTGGTCTGGAAGTGGTGCGCATTCTCAGTGAGCCGACGGCGGCTGCGCTTTCCTACGGCCTGGACCGGCTGGATGAGAATTCGCGGGTGGCAGTCTTCGATTTCGGTGGCGGGACCTTCGATGTCTCGATTCTGGAAATGCGTGAGGGCGTCTTTGAGGTGACTTCGACAGCGGGTGACACGCAGTTGGGCGGAGATGATTTTGATGAGTTGATCGCGGAAATGGCGGCAGCGGAGATGAAGGTGGCCTTGGCCGACCTGGAGCCGCTGGAGCGGGTGTCATGGCTGCGTGAGGGGCGGCGGGTGAAGCATGCCCTCTCCGAGGATGATGAGGTGATCTTTCGCATGCCGTTCATTGAGGAATGTCAGGTGTCGAGGAAGGTCTTTGAGGTGAAGATGCAGACTCTTCTTGATCGGATGGAGTCTTGCTGTCGGCGGGCCATGCTCGATTCCCAAATCGACCCCACTGATCTGAAGGCGGTGGTGATGGTGGGTGGGAGTAGCCGGATCCCCGTGGTGAAGCGACGGGTGGCGGAGGTCTTTGGCATGGAGCCTGATCTCAGCCAGCATCCGGATGAGGCGATCGCCCGGGGGGCCGCGATTCAGGCGGGAATTCTGGCCGGCACCGTGCGGGAGGTCCTTTTGTTGGATGTCACTCCATTGAGTTTGGGGATCGAGACGATGGGGGGATTGATGAATGTTTTGATCGCGCGAAATACGACGATTCCGTGCAAGGCAGGGGAAATGTTTACCAATGCCGCCGATGGCCAGAAATCGATGAAGGTGCGGGTGCTTCAGGGGGAGCGTGAGCTGGCGGCGGATAATTGGGAGTTGGGCTCCTTCGAGGTGCCCTTCGCGCCGGAGCGACGCGGACAGGCCCGGGTCGGGGTGGAGTTTCGTATCGATGCAGATGGAATTTTGTCAGTGCTGGCACGCGATACCGCGACCGGAAAAGACACCGTGATCGAGGTCGGGAGTGCGGCGGTGGATGTCACCGAGAGCAAGGTAGAGCAGATGGTGAGCGAAAGTGTGGAGCACGCTTTCGAGGACATGAATGCGCGAGTCTTCGAGGAGGCCCGTCTGAAAGCAGATGAATTGCTTCCTGCGGTTGAGGTGGCATTGGAGCAGGCCGGTGAGTTTTTAGAGCAGGAGGAATTGGAAAAGATCAAGATCGCCCGCGACGGGGTGGTGGAGGCGATCCAGTCCGAGAAGGCTGCTGAACTCAAGGGCGCGGTGGAAGTCCTGGACAGCGCAACCGAGACCCTCGCAGCTCTTCTGGTGGAGCGGGCTACCGGAGCACTTTTTTCAGGTTCGTGAGGTTGACGGGGCGGGGGGGCATCGCCCAGAGTCGGCCAGTCACCCATCATGAGTCAAACCGGAGTATTTATCTGCCCATCCTGCCAGTCTGTGGTGCGGAGTGAGAAGCTTCCCGGCGAAGGCTTGGTTTGTGGGGAGTGTGGTCACGACTTTGGAGAACAGCGAATTAGCAAGGCTGCTCCCACAACCGCCGTGGCCGGAGCGAAAGCCATTTCTCAGGCTCCGCGAGGGACCCCGGCTCCGAAAAGTGGCGCAGTCGCCCGAGATGTGATTAAGCGGAGGGTTCCACTTGTGGGCCAGCCGCTTGACGCGAAGCCGCTTGACCTTGCCGCGATTAATACTGCTGAGGTCGCTGTTTCCGAGGTCTCTGAAAACGGCGATGAAGAAATCATTATGCCTGACGGGACTCGCAAGGTCCGCCGTAGGAAGCGCCGGAGGAAGCAGGAGCGATATCGGGGGATGCTGATCTTTCTCGCAGGCTGGATAGCGGTGATTGCTGTGATCTTTTTCTTGTTCAAGGACGGTGAGAGCCAAGCGAAGGATGAGGTAGTTGTGGATGATGTCGATTCGACCGAGCAAGCGAACCGCCTCTTTCTCAGAAAACAGCTTCCTGAGGTGAAAACAGCCTTCATCGACTTTATGAAGCAGCCGACGAACGATGGGAGGGAGCAATTTATTGCCAACGCCCCCGCAATGGCCCGGCATTTCGCTAATCATTACCTCCGCCATGGTTTTCCCCGTCCGGAGACTGCGATTCACGCAGTGGAAGCCAATGTCATCACGCTGTCAGAGGATCCGCTGAAGTTGGGTATCGAAACCATCTGGGCGGATGAGGATAATAATCAAATGGGTGCCGTGCATCTATACCAGCAGGGTTGGAAGCTGGATTGGGAATGTTTCGCTCCCTATTCACAGATTAATTGGTCCCGCTTCCTCCTCGGGGAGTTTGAAGAAGAAGGGACCTTCCGCTTACTAGTCCGGAAACGACGGAGTGAAGACGATGCGAAACGAATGCTGCTGAGTTTTTACCGCGCGCCCGAATTCTTCGAGAAAGAGGGGCAATTCAAGAAGACCGAGTCACCCGAGGTTTCTGTCCCATTGAATAGCAAGATTGCGAAGGAGTTTCTAGCTCTTTGGGAGGCTCGTGAGAATGGCGAGGCTCCCTACGGTTCCATTCTTGAGAGACTGGACCCGGAAGGATATCTGAGGATTACCGTAACTCTCGGCTGGAGAAAGGGAGAATTCGAAGAGAAGATTCTCACTCTTCAGGATATCGTTGGAGTGGGCTGGTATGGAGGGGAAATTCAAACCCTTTATCATGAGGCGGAAAAGAAAAAGAAGGAGGCCGAAAATGAGACCGAAAACGAACTCTCCGCAATAATCAGATGAGCGACAAACAAGACCCCTCGCGCGAAGAACTCCCGGATGGAATGGTGCGTAAGACCCGCCGTGTCCGCCGCAAACGCAAATCGACGGAAGATACCAGCAACCGTGATGCCGGATCTCTCTTCTCGAAGGCCAAGGAACTCCTCGTGGGAATGCACGAGGAGGACGAAGACTACGGTCCGGTTGATGTGGCGGAGCAGGTCCGCCGTCTTCAGAAGCGGAAAGAGGATAATCGCCCGCTCGATGATACCTGGGGAACCAAAAAGCGCTCATCATCCTGGCTTTGGATTCTTCTGGTGGCTGTCGTGGCTGCCGTGATCGCCATCATTATCGGGATTGCGAAGCTTGCCGCTCCGGAGCCGATTCTTTCCAATCTCGATTCGACGGCCGGTGATCTCCCGCCTGGCACTATCAAGGAATTCGATCCCGGTGAGGGGCCTCTTGGCTGGTTTCACGAGAACTCGATCGAAGTTCTGGCCGAAACGAAGAATATCATCAGGACCATCAATAATGCCAAAACGGTGGAGGAAATCCTTCCCTACGTTCGGTCTTCACCCTACAGACAGCAAAATCCCGTTAAGCTGGAGGATCGTGGTGCTCCGATGAGGCTTAATTCGCTCACTGGTTTTAGCTGGGAACCGAAGACAGTCTATCCAGGCGAGGTCATCAGTGAGGAAGGTCGCGGATATTTGGTTGTCAAAGGGCGTCGTGAGGATGGCGATAACTTCGCTGTCTACTTCGTTCAGGAGAATCAGCGTGTCCTGATCGACTGGGATGCTACCGTAGGCTGGTCCGAGCGTTCGATTGCGGAGTTGATGATCGACAAGCCGCAGAACTCCACTCTGGTCCGCTGTCTTCTTGAGAAGAAACCCTCTTTTGACCAAAAGTTTGGCAAGGTCGAGCACTCCGGTTTTGTCCTATCGGACATGAATAGTGACAACTACTTCCTAGCCTACGTGCCTCTGGTGGATGATGCCGCGAGCCGTCGTGTGATTGCTCTCAAGAAGGTTCTGAATTATGGCAGTGTCAGGCTACCATTGCTCAAGAACAAACGGGTTACTGTTCGCGCGAAATGGAACCCTGCCGGATACTTCGAGATCACGGAATTCGTGCATCCCGACTGGGTCAGGCCCTGATTTTTATTTTCACAGGATTTCCTTCAATCCACCCCGCATCACTTCCACGGGCGCGTCCTGACCTAACCAATATTCCAGGGAAAGTGCCCCCTGGTGGAGCAGGAGCGAAAGCCCGTTGGCGATCCGTGCCCCCTGAGATTCCGCATCCCGGAGGAGGCGTGTCTTGGCTGGATTATAAATTGTATCGTAAACGAGGTGATGTGGCTGAATCCACGTCGTGGTGATCGGGGCTGGATCAATTGATTTCAAGCCCACCGAAGTTGTGTTGACGATGAGGTTACTCGCAGCGAGAGCCTCCTCCAGCGCGGGATCATCGAGAGCGATAGTCTCGATGCGGTCACGAGGCCCCTCGAGGGATTCATGATTTCCCAGCTGTGAAAGCTCTGCCCTCATTGAGGTGAGCTTGGAGACTGTGCGGTTCGCCAGGATCAGCTGGGAGCAGTTTTCAAGAACGCATTGCGTGGCGATGGCTCGTCCGGCTCCTCCGCCAGCACCCAGGATGAGGACGCGGAGCGATCCCAGATCGATGTCGAATTCTTCCCTGATCGCACGAGTGAAGCCCGGCCCGTCGGTGTTGAAGCCGGTCCGCTTCACCTCACCATCATCGGATTCCTCGAAGACGATGGTATTGACCGCACCCATGGTCAGGGCACCGGGGTCCACGCGATGGCAGGCCGCCATCGCTTCGAGCTTATGAGGAACGGTGACATTGATGCCGCGGATGCCGACGGCGTGCATCTTCTCAAAGGCTTCCTTTACCTGTCCGGGCTCGACTTCGACGCGGATGTATCGGGCATTCTGCTCAAGCGCATCGAGGGCAGGCTGGTGGAGCTGCGGAGAGAGGGAATGAGCGACCGGATTTCCGATCACCGCAAACCTGGCAGGCCGTTCATGGCTCTCATTGATCCGGTCAAGTTGATCGAGCGTGAAGTAATCCATTATAAGAGGGAGGTCAGGCGGTTGATCCGGTGGATGCACTCCTGCTGTCCGAGGATTTCTAAAATGGCACCGAGGTCCGGCCCACCGGACTTACCGGAAAGGGCGACGCGGAGTGGGAACATAAGCTGGCCGGGTTTCGCCCCGTTTTCCTTAGCCGTTGCGCCGATCTGCTCCTTGGCGAGGCTCCAGTCAGCGAGCCCTTCATAGGTTTCGGCAAGTGCGGTGAGGAGGGGTTTCGCGGCCTCGTTTTTCGACACCTTGGCCAATGTTTCCTCCTCGATTGGGTAGTTTTTATCGAGGTAGAAAGCCACCGCATTCGGCACTTCGGAGAGTAGGGAGACCTTTTCCTGAATCGATTCCAGCATCGCGGGAGTGGCGTCGGAGTCACAGGCTGCTACGAAGTCCGCAGGCGACATTCTAAGAATTTGCTGCTGATTCACCCAGGTGCACTTATCGGGATCGAAGCGGGCAGGGGAGCGATTCACTCCTTCCAGCGAGAACTTTTCAATGAGTTCCGCCGGTGAGAAAATTTCGTCTTCGTCTTTCGGCGACCAGCCGAGAAGAGTCAGGAAATTGACTACCCCTTCCGGAAGAAATCCCTGTTCAGGGTAATCGCCGAGCGCGGCCCCCTGGTCGCGTTTCGACATTTTACTGCCATCGCGATTTAAAATAAGCGGCACGTGTGCGTATTCGGGAGGTGTTTCCCCAAAAGCCTCAATTAGCTGGAGATGCTTCGGCGTGTTCATGAGGTGATCCTCGCCGCGGATGACATGGGTCATCCCCATGGTGAGATCATCGACCACATTCACGAAGTGGAAGACGAAGGAGCCGTCCGAACGGCGCACCACCATGTCCGGGGTGTTTTCCTCATTGGTGTAATCAATGGTGACCTCGCCACAGACGAGATCGTGCATCGTGACGGGTTTCCGCTCAAAGCGGAAACGCCAGGCACCCTCATCCTCATAGACGCGATCCGCGTCCACCAGTTTTTGGAACCATTCCTCGTAGATCGCATTTCTCTGTGATTGGTAATATGGGCCGCATTCGCCTTCATGACCCGGGCCTTCCCAATCAAGCCCAAGCCAGCGGAGGCCATCGAAGATCGCGGACATTGCTTCCTCGGTATTCCGGGCCTCATCGGTGTCTTCGATCCGGAGGACAAAGGTCCCGCCGTGATGCTTTGCAAAGAGCCAGCTAAAGAGAGCGGTGCGTGCTCCGCCGACATGGAGATAGCCAGTGGGCGAGGGGGCAAATCGGGTGCGAACAGGTTTCGACATCGCGGGAAGCTATAGACTGTCCGCGCGGCACGGGCAACCGACATCGCCGGATCCGGTCGGAAATATTGGCTGAAACCAGAGCCTTAATTAATATAGCGTCCTCCGGGGTTCTTCCTTTTCCTCCTTCTCCTCGGCATCCGCCATTTTCGTAAAGTCACCCTCCTCGCAACATCTCACAAAGCCTTCTCCGAAGCACTTCAGTCGGTCCCATTGTTCGCGGATTTCCTCCGCTTCATCCAGCGTGATGGAGCTGTCCAATGCCGCCTTCGAGATCCGCGAAAGGAGATTGGAAAACTGAGCCACGATTTCATTGGTGGCGGGAAGGACCTCGAAGCCTTTGTCACAGGCACTGGGTGGATTCCGGACAAAGTAGCCATTATTTTTTTCGCAGAGCCATTCCACGATCCGCTCTTCCTTGGTGAGCCGAATGATTTCCAGAAGACGGTCGAGGGGGTTACGGGATCCGCTTCCGCTTTCGGATTGTTCCTGTGCCCATTTATAAACGAGCGAAAGTGAGACGCCCAGTTCACTGGCAATCTCCTTGGGACTGCAGTTCTTAAAAGCCTCTTTAAAAATTTGATAACTCTCCATTTCCGTGAAAATAAGGATAAAGGACCCACGGTGCAAGAAATGCCTCTCGACCTTATGGAATCTCTCTATCTTTTCGGAACGTAGAGCTGCGAACCGGCCTTCACCATCTGGTTGGAGCTCAGGGAAACCTCGTTTAGGCGATTCAGTTCATCGACGGAGCTTTGATGCTGCTTTGCGATTTCGAAGAACCGGGTGTTCTTTTGAATGACCACCAGTTTCATGGGGCGGGGGAGGGCCTCGGGGATAGGATCGGCAGCCTGTTTGGCAGGGGAGACCTCCGGCGTATCAATCGGTGGCCGGCTGGTTTCCACAAGAGGTGGTTCGGGCGTGGGGCGGGTCGGCTTTGCTGGCTTTGGAGCTGCGGTTTGTTTTGCTTTAGTTGGTCGCGGCTTTTGGAAACGAGCCGGCTTGGCCGGTTTTCCGGGCAGGACGAGCTTCTGACCGATACGGATGAGGTCGGGTTTCAGGCCGGGATTGGCCGAAGTGATCTGCGCGATCTTTAAGCCGTGAGCTTTCGCAATGTGGCTCAGGGTATCACCCGAACGGACAATATAGGTTTCGTCGGTAACAGTGCGCCGGTTCACTGATTTGGTGGAATGATTTCCCTGTCTGGGAAGCTTGATCTTCATTCCGATACGGAGCCTACGCGGGTCGAGTCCGGGATTCGCCGCTTTCAACCGGTTCACATTGATGCCAGTTCGGCGTGAGATCCCCCAGAGTGAGTCGCCGGATCGCACGCGGTATTCCCCCCTTACTGAGGAGGTGTTATTGGCAGATCGCCAGTCCATCCTACGGACCATCTCGCGAAGCTCGGAGACCTCCGCCTCCAGTTGCTCGATCCGCTTGGCCAACGGATTGGCCGGAGCCAATCCCGCCGTCATCGTGAGGCAGAGAAATAGCGTGGCGGGCAGATTGATAGTCATCCTGTCCGGAAGATTAACTTCTGTTGAGGATCTTTTCAATCCTGTTTTATTACGTCTCAGCTTGTTCAACCGTTTCGACTGGCTCGGCGTATCTCAGAGCCTGGCTATGGGCTGCGATTTCCTCGACATCTGCGATTGATTGCACCTGCGAAAGTTGTTGGCGGAGGGGCTTCGCACCGGGAAAGCCTTTGCAATAGGTCATCAGCCGGGAGCGCATGGCCATCAGGGTGTGACGCTCCTCGCCGTAGCGATCAGATTCCACCGCGAGTTTGCAGTGCCGGATCACAAAGCTCCATCGTTCCTCGATGCTTGGTTTGGGGGGCAATTCCCCCGTCTTCAGGTAAGTCTGTGCTTCGGTAAAGATCCAAGGGTTCTGCATCGCGGCCCGCCCGATCATGACGCCGGAGACTGCGGTCGATTCCTTCCGGTGTTTCAGAATTTCGGCTGAGTCAATATCGCCATTTCCAATCACGGGGACCTTCACCGACTGTGCGGCTTCATCAATGACAGCCCAATCGGCCTCACCCCGGTATCCTTGTGCGCGGGTCCGTCCGTGAATCGCGATTGCCTGAATCCCGCAGTCCTCCAG
>CALBVA010000010.1 GCA_937969125.1 uncultured Verrucomicrobiales bacterium
TTGGCGATCATTTCAAGCCCGTGGTCCTGGCCGATGACGCGCTCTTTCAGACGGTCGGCGAGATTGAGAACGGTTTTAATTTCATCACGGACCATGCGGCCGAGAGGAATACCGGTCCAATCCGAGGTGACGGCGGCTACGACGTTCTCATCGACCGAAGGTGAAATGAGGGGCTGCTCACCCTGCACTTCAGCGAGTTTGGCTTCGAGTTCCTTGACCTTGGAATGATCTCCGCTTTCGTCGGCGGCGAGCTTGGCTTCAGTAAGCTCAAGAACGACGGCCTTCTCCTCTTCCCATTGTTTCTCAATTTCCGCTTCGGCGGCACGCTCCTTTTCGAGGTTGGCATTGACGGCATCGAGGCCGGATTGGACATCGATTCCACGCTTGGCTTCCTGTTCAAGGATGCCTTTTTCGATTTCAAAGTTGCGGATTTTTTCGCGGCGACGCTCGAGGGCAGCGGGTGGGCTGCTCTGGGTCAGGGCGACGCGGGCGCAGGCGGTATCGAGCAGACCGACGGCCTTATCGGGAAGCTGGCGGCCTTGGATATAGCGGCCGGACAGTTTGACTGCAGCAAGGACGGCCTCATTGAGAACATCGATCTTGTGGTGTTTTTGAAGCACGCTGACGATGCCGCGAAGCATGACACAGGCATCCTCCTCGCTCGGCTCCTCCACCTTCACGACCTGGAAGCGGCGGGTCAGAGCGGGATCTTTTTCGATGTGCTTCTTATACTCGGCCCAAGTGGTGGCAGCGACAGTGCGAAGTTCACCACGGGCAAGGGCGGGCTTGAGGAGGTTGGCAGCATCACCGACGCCGGCATCGCCACCTGCTCCGATAAGGGTATGGGCTTCATCGATGAAGAGGATGATGGGTTTTTCGGAAGCCTGAACTTCCTGAATGACCTTACGGAGGCGGTCTTCAAACTCCCCTTTCATGCTGGCGCCGGCCTGGAGGAGGCCGAGGTCGAGGCTCTTCAGCGAGACATCCTTCAGCGCGTCCGGAACATCACCGGAGGCAAGCTTGAGAGCGAACCCCTCAACGACAGCGGTCTTACCCACGCCGGCTTCACCGGTGAGGATGGGGTTGTTTTGACGGCGACGGAGGAGTATGTCCACGATCTGACGGATCTCCTCATCACGGCAGACGACGGGATCAATTTCTCCGGCGCGGGCGCGTTCGGTGAGATCGACAGAGTATTTTTGGAGGGCAGATTCGCCACCGGGCTGGGAGGCGGGAGCAGCCTCCCCTGCTGCGGCAGCGGCGGCGCTGGGTCCTTCAATGGAACCATCAACGATGGATTGAAAATTTTCCTCAAGGTCCTGGGCGTTGATCTTTTGGAATTCGGAGGAGAGTCCGCCGAGGTAGGTGCGGAGGGAGGGATTCCGCTTCGCTGCGAGAAGGACGTGGCCGCTGCGCATAACGGTCTCACCAAAGACAAGAGAGGCGCAGACCCAGGCTTGCTCGAGGGCATCGACGAGGATTTGTGAAAAGGAGGAAAGACGGCTAGCACCGCGTGGGAGGGAATCGAGGGACTGATTGCAGTCAGCGATCACGCGAGTGGTTTCGCCTCCGTAGTGACGAATGATTTTGACGACATCAGTATCACCGGCCTCGATAAGAGCGAGGAGCCAATGGGCAAGTTCGAGTTCGGGATTGGTGCGCTCAATGCAGCGTTGGGTACCGCTATCCATGGCCTGGTATGCGGTAGGATTGAGCTTACGGAAGTAGAAGGACGGGGCTTGAGTCTGCATGGGATGAATGCGGGTTTGAGTTAGGAAGTGATGAGGTGAAAGTTAGCTGAGTTCGACTTGGAGCTCTTCGGGATGTTTCTCCGGCTGATCGGCGTGAAGCCAGAGGCTGAAACCGAGACGTGCTCCACCGCCAAGAGTGGGCTCCGGCACCTCGCTACGGTCGAGGATGACGGTGGCATCGCAGAAGAATTCGCGATTAGTATAGAGTGAAACCATATCGCGAAGAGCTGGGAGAATACTGGGCGCGGATTGATCCGAGCTGGGCACGAATTTCTGGTAATCACTGAGGGCGAGCGGGCCGATCCGAAGGCCAAAACAGAGTTGGCGGTCCCAGAAGCGGGAACCCATCGCTACACCATTTCCGAGCATGCCGTAGCTGGTCGAATTGGATTCAGGCGGAATTGGAAGCCAACGACCGACGTTCTCGACGAGTTCGACAGGACATTGGAGGTAGTCCGACATGATGGCTTCAAGACCGGATGGGTGACGTGAGCGATCCGCGAGATGCCCAGAGAAATAAATCGCCTGACCGTCGTCGAAGCTCAGGCGATTTCGCAGGTCCTCCGATCCCATACCGAAGAACGAGCCGATGAAATCGACGAACTTCGCTTCATCCGGCCGATCATAGTCCACGCTCTTCCGCGAGGAAGCCCAGGCGCGGTAGAAGAAGGTTAGAAAGCGGTGATTGAAGATGTTAATGAAGTCCTTCAACGAGCGGTCGCGTCGGTTGAGCGAAATACCACGTCGTGAGGGCGAGATGCGATCGGGATGCGGGACGCCATTGCTGCGGGACCAGATGTATTCCGTCCAGGCAAGCGGGAGCGGACCACTGGGTCCAAGGAGGCCCAGGAAGTATCCCTCGAGGCGGGCGCGCGGCCCTTGTCCGGAAGAATTTGGCGAGCGCTCGATCTTCCGAATGGTTGCCGGAGCATGCTCCAGATAAAGAGCCTGGGTGAGGAAGATTTGATCCTCACGATATTGCTTTGAGGCACCAATGCGGGGGCGTTCCGGGCAGAGGCTTTCAAGTTCCCGAAGGAAGGCAAAGAAGTCCTTTCTCCACGGATCCTCTGACGCCTCTTCAAGAAAGGCGTGAAGCTCATCGGTGCGGTCCTGGACGTTCGAGGTCATTCCGGAGGGGAGATTTTACAATGAAGGCCTCGATCCGGTACGGCCCGGCCAAGTGACGAGGTGGCCGCGGCTTTCGCTGACGACGCGGGTTTTCAGGAAGGAATTGATGGAAATATGATCCGAGAGGAAGCGGGCGAGAACCGCGCCGAACACGAAGGCGGAGCCACCGGCGAAGCGGCCTTCATCGAGACTCAATTCCACCTCAATGCCTCGCTGATAGGCAATGGGACCGGGCGCTAGAGAACGCTCCACGACAGGCTTTGAGGAAATATTGGTCAGACCCTGGACCCACTGTTCAAGGCCATCTCCGTCATCGGCGAGGTAGATGCGAAGGAGATTCCGTAGAGCCGTAGCGCCCTCGCCATCTTTGCTATCGATGAGCGAAAGGTAGTTCAAAGAAAGTTGGCTGAGGAGTCGCCAGGCTCCATTGGTATTGACTAGACCCTCGCGCGGCGAAGTGGGCGGGACGATCCAGCGCACGGAAGCAAGACCGCTGCCACTCTCCGGAATGAGATCGGTATCGCGTCCACTGAGTGGCATGGAAAGCGGAAGATGGCGGTTCGAGCAGAGAACGCGGAGGCTGAGGGCATCGACATTCCCGGCGTAATCCTGACCACTATCACCCACCAGGGAGATGAAGAGCTCCGAGCCGCGATATTTTGAGACGGATCCATTGAGACGCTCAGAATGTGAGAGGACCCGAGGTTCGCGCCGCACAGTGTAGAAGCCGGCAACGCGGCCGGCATTGGAAGCACCGCGGTAGAAGGGTTCAAAAGTCGAGCGGTTGCTTTCACCGGTGGAGATGCCATTGACCTTTTCCACCCCGATGACCTCGTAGTGGAGCGGCTTGGTGCGATTAGCCACGACGTGCGACTCTCCGTAAACTCCCTCGATGGAAATCTGATCGGCGCGCATGTCGAAGAGATTGATGACCGGGGTGGCATTGAGAATGAAGCTCCGCGGTGTAATGACCTTGGCGAGATCGAAGGAGGCACGTTCAAACCCGAAAATGAGCTCTACCTTTGAGGTTTTCATCTGGCCAAGAGCCGTAGCAAGCCCCCGGAGACGGAGGAAAAGCAGCCGCTCCGGAAGACTGGAATACTCCATCAAAGTGCGATGGCCATCGAAGATGCGGGAGTCCACGGGCAGCATAGCCTCCTCCTTATCAAAGCCGTGAGCTTCCATCTGTATTCCTCCGGGAGTATTTGGAAGAAGCTCGATGCACTTGCCATTTTTCACACCGGCCTCGCGAACATAGACGCGACAGGTCTGCGCCATCATTTCTTCATAAATGCGCCCCGCAGCGGAATAAACACCGCCTACGAAGAGATCAATGTGCTCGATGGGATCGATCTCAGCAAAAGAGGCGTCATCACTTTCGAGGTCCAGAGTGACTCGGAGGGCAGACTTAACCTGGCGACTGCGAGGAAGATTCAGCAGACCAAGGTCACGGTCAAAGAAGCGAATTTCCTCTTTTTCATCATCGGAAATCTTAAACGGGTGAATGGTGACCTCATGCGCTGTTTTGAAAATACAACGAGTGCTCGCGCCCTCTCCGAGAAGACCGGTGAGGATGGTATCACGGGGGACCTTGATGGAATTAGTGAGCGAGGCGGACGGCTCCAGCTCCACGATTCCCATCGAGGGAATGGGAGCGAGAAGCGAAGGATAGACGGTCTCCAAAAGACCTTGAGCGAAGACTGGGAAATCCGAATCCAGCTTATGATGAACGCGCGCAGCCAGAAATGCGAAGCCCTCCAAAAGTCGCTCAACAAAAGGATCACCGCAGCCATCCGACCGCATCCGGAGCTGGCCGGCCACCAGCGGGTGGGCATCGCCGAACTCGGTGGCGACTTCGCGCACATGGCGAAGTTCGTCGGCATAATAATTGAGGAAGGTCTCGTCCATGATTGGAAAGAAGATGATCAGTTGGCGGTGAAGATCCAGCTTCCGCTCTCGGAATCGATCCGGGTGTGGAAGGAAAACGATTCCGGTAAGGGCTCACACCAAATGCTTCCGGAGATGGCAAACTCAAAGCCATCCAGCTCGGTCTCAAAGACGTCAACCTTCAGGGTCTCCTTGAGGATGCGGGGCTCGTAATTTAGAATGGCGCGCCGAATGTCACGGATGAAGTCATTGACATCAATGGAGCTGCCAAGACGACCTGTGACCGGAGAAAGACCGAAATTCAAAACAGAACTCGCGACCTCATCATGATGATGGATGGGGCTGTTTTCGGGATGAGCGCTGGCATTGAAGAGCCACTTCAGGCTGCGCAGGACGTCATCGCGATAGATGGCGAGGGACGAATTACCGAGAGCGCGGACCTGCTCAGCCTCATCGACCCGCCAGAAGAGGGAAGGCAGCACGCTTTCATTGGCAGACTCCTCCTTCATAAAATCACAGGCTTAGGAAAAGCGGCAGGAACCGATGGAGAAGAGCGGAACCGCATCTTCACCAGCGAAGAAAATTTGTTGGCCTAGGCCGATATCGATCTCCTCGATCGATTCATCCCAAGCAGTTTCCATAGAGAGCTTCACCTTTTCGGATTCGGATTTTTCACTTCCCGGGTAGGAAACGAAGAGGTGGCCCTGGCGACGCCATCCGCCTTTCATGGCAACCATGCAGGGGACGGCAATGAGGTCCTGGATGAGTTCCGGGCGAGCAGGCAGCATGACCTGCATCACCTGCTCCAGAGGAAGCCAGGTGTATTCGCCATCGAAGACTCCTTCGAAGACCGGGGCGAGGCGGGCATCGGCATTTCGGAAGCCCGTGAATTCAATGGCTTCAGTCTCCCCTTTCAGCTGCAAGAGAGAATCCGCAAGACCTTCGAGAGAATCAACAAGTGGTTGAGAATCGCCACCACTGAGAGCGGCGAGTGCTTTCAAATGGCCATCCAGCCAATCCGGCGGATCGCCGGCAAGGGTGGGCGGACATTTGCCAGCAAGAACATCGGAACGCTTTTCATAACATTCCAAAACGGCCGCAAACCCGGCGGGAAGATTTTCTCCACCGAGTTGTTGGTAAGCCTGGAACTGTTGCACAGCTCGCGCCGGTTCACCGGAAGCAAAAAGAAGCGCACACAAAGTAGCGCGCGCTCCCGAATCGAGAGGGCCTTGGGTCACCAATTTTTTGGCGGCACCCAGGGCCTCTGATAATTGTCCATTGGCAACGAGTTGCTTGAGTCCGTCCAAAGATTCCATAGTGATCGATTTCTGATCTGATTCTTTAGACGGCGCCTCAGGCAACAAAGCGACCGTCAGCAGGTTTAGCCACCGACATTGGTAAGAACATCCCAGTTGGCCATGGTGTCGCCCTTCGGCTTGTTGGTCTTGGGATCAACTTCGGTGTAGGTCATGGTGACCTTCTCGTAAGCGAGAGAGAAGCTCTCTGAAGGATTCTCATCAGCGCCAGAGGAACCGTGGATGTCATAGTGACGCACGAGCGCTCCATCGAGCTCATACTTCTGGTAGCACATCTTGTCGTCGACCTGGCGGCAGAACTCGATGGTGACCTTGGGAATGCGCTTGCCGTTGCAGCACTGGAGGAAAAGCTTCGGAGAAGACTTATCAAGAAGCTTGGTGATCTGGAAATCAGCGTGCTCGGAGCGGGAAATGCCACCGAGTGAGCCGCCACCGGAGTTAGCAGTGGAGTGAGGCTGGCTGACTCCGTGATTCACGGAAAGGACGCGGATCCACTTATCGTGCATGCTATCGGTGGCTTCGCCTTCGATTCCATCAACTTTAACAAAGATATCTGACATGGTATTGGTTTTTCTTTTTTTGGGTTCTGGTGAGTGGGCGGGGATCGCTTAACTCACCAATGAGACGCTTGGTATTATGCGATATGCAAATTGGATGATTATTTTTTCTGCTGCAGCTTCGAGACGAGACGAAGAGAGGCGGTGAGGCCCTCCAGCTGGAAATGCGGACGGAGATGGAAGACCGCGCGATAGTTACCGGGATCACCATCAACATCAGTCACGGTCACAGCAGCATCAGCGAGAGGCTTCTTAGCCTTCAGCTCATCACTGCCACCGCCCTTTAGGACGTAGCCCATGACCCAGTTGGTGAGCCAGGCCTCCAGTTCATCCCGCTCCATGAATGATCCTACCTTGTCGCGGACCATGCACTTCAGGTAGTGAGCGAAGCGGCACGTGGAGAACATATAGGGGAGACGGCAGGAG
>CALBVA010000011.1 GCA_937969125.1 uncultured Verrucomicrobiales bacterium
GCCAAGTTCTTTGGATTAAAAGGCTGGGGGAGGGCTCTATCGGTTACTCTTGCTTCACTGCGCGAACCCCTGCCCATGATCCTTTAAATGGAATGATGGTTTTGATGTATCCGAGATAGACGGTGTCTCCTTGTGAGCACAATCCCCACACTCCTTGAGAGTTCTTTGATTTACCGTAACCTGGGAGGCGTTTTGGTTTTTTGGGATTGGAGACATTAATTGTGACGAGTTCGCTGTCGCCTGCTGATAGGTAGAGCATTTTGCGGTGCGAATCGAAGGCGATCTGGTTAGTGTGTCCTGGGCTGTTGAACCAAATGTTGGAATTTTCAGCTGTCCATGGGTTTAACCAGGCGACTTGCTTGATCCTCTTAGGGTTACGAATGTCCAAGACCTCCAAGCCCGCGTAATCGATGGCTGCGTAAGCGAGATCACCGTGAATCTGGATGTTGTTGTAGGCACTTGGTTTTTTGCCCATTTATGTTCCTGACCCTTGGTATGCGATCTCAGGTATATGCTTACGACTAATCGAATTACAGGTGGTGGTGGCCATAACTCGAACGCACCTGAGGCTAATGAAGATTGGGGTTCATTCGTTATTCGCGGGGTGGAAAAATTGACTTGGTTTAAACCTGAAGGTTCAAACCGTGAAGCTTTTCTGTTTAGCGCGGATACAACGACGGTTCCTGAGCCATCTGGGAGCGTTCTTTTGAGCTTTGGTTTTTTGATTTTAATTGCACGTCGGAAACGATAGCTTTTCAAAAAATTCCTAATAACTGAAACACTTCTCCATCATTGTTGCGGCAGGATGATTCTGCCAATTTCTTTTGAAACGAAGACGGTCTGATGCACGGGCGCGATCCCAAGCCTTGCCGGAAAGGAGAAACCGGGTGGCGTCTAAATCGATGAAGGATGGTTGATTAGCGTCATCGACGATAATATTGGAGGCTTTTAAATCTCCGTGGGCGATATGATAGTCTGAAAAGAGCTCGAAGTGGTTGGTTAGTAGTGGGATAACCATCTCCAGTCGCTCCGGGGGAAGGGATCGGAGGGAGGTGCCGGCTGCCCGCTCGGTCACGAGAAGCGACTGCGAGTTTAGGAGTCCCAGAGCGGAAGTCTGCTCGGCGATTAAGAGTGGTTTCGGAGTGGGAATACCGACCTTATCCAGGGCGAGTCCGGCGATCCAGCTGCGCTGACAGCGGGATCCTCGGATGCGATAGTTAAGTTTTTTGAAGATTTTTTTTGGATGATAATACTTTAAAACGATCTCTCTTCCGTCTTCCAATTGGACGGCTCCGATCTGTGAGCGGGAACCATTCTTGAGGAGGATCCAGTCGGCGGGGGGCTGATTGGTAAATTGGGTAATTTCATCTACCAGGGTGGGGTTGACGGTCGTGTGGAGGTCCGCGGCTTCCTTCAGAAATTCGCTCAGTTCGTCCGGAGTGATGGCATTCTCTAGTGGCACAGTTTTTCGATGAAGGTTCGGGTGTTTTCCGAAACCGGATAGCCTTCCGCTGCTGTGCGTGCGGATATCCGCATGTCCCGCCGTGCTTCAGGAGTGAGTTCGCAAAAGGTGATGATCCGTGCAGCGAGATCGGATGCCTGATGGTCGGTCGCCCCTTCGATGAGGTATCCGTTTTTACCTTCGTCCACCACTTCAGAGGATCCATGGGTGGAGGTGGTCAGTGCGGGGAGGCCGCAGGCGAGGGCTTCCAGGACCACGTTAGCGAAGGGGTCGTAGAGGGAGGGGAAGACGAGGAGATCGGCCTGTCGGTAAGCTTTTTGGATTTCCCGAGTCGGTCCTTCGAAGGTGATGAATGGTTCGACCTGCAATGAGCGGGCGAGCTTCTGATAAGAGGTGGGATTGTCCCTGCCGATGACGCGCAAGGTGCAGTCGTGGCCGGCTTGCCTGACATCCGCGAGGGCCTTGATGGTGGGGGCCAGTCCCTTTCGCTTGAAGTCCTGCCCTACGAATAGGAGTTCTAGTGAATCGCCCTCCCGAAGTCCGATGTCCGGGGTGAATTGCTCAAAATCGACCCCGTTGTAGATAACGTGAATGCGCTCTGCCGGGTAGCGGTAAAGCCGGGCAATGAGATCCTTTGAGAGTTGCGAGTTCGTCACGATCATCCGGGTATTCTCAGGATTCAGGATCTCACACTCCATCTTCAGGATCGTGCGATGACGTGGATTGAGTGACTGTAGGAAGCGGTGGAATTTTCCCGGATAACGGAGCTCCATCCAAAAGCTGTGAAGTGGGTCCGAGACGCGGAAGGCATCCGAGGGATAGCTGCGCGATAGGGCGATGACTTGATCGGCTCCGAGGGTCGCTGCGATGGCCTGGGCATTCTCATGGAAACTCAGATTCCGCCACGATGAGCTGGTGCGATTCACCTTCACCGGGTGGTGGATGAGATCCGGATGGACATCCGGTTCGAAGATTTCTGCGAGGACGTGGACCTCATGTCCTAGTTCGCAAAGTTCGCGGCAGAGATTCGCCGCGTAGCGTTCCGCTCCGCCCTTGGTGTAGGAGACCTCGCTCCGGATGATCGCGAATTTCATTCGGGAGGGGGCGACTTAGTTCAGGCTGCGATACCACTCGACGTATTTTTTCACGCCCTCCGCGATGGGCGTGTGGGGCTCATAGCCGAGGAGTTCCTTAGCCTTTGAGACGTCCGCAAAGGTGCGGGGGACATCTCCCGGCTGCTCGCCGACCACTCTCACATCGGCCTTCTTTTCGCAGGCCGTTTCCACCATCTCTATCAATTCCGCCAGCGTCGTGGTAGCGGAGCCGCCGAGATTGAAGATCTCGAAATTCGAATCGTGGTAGTTCATCGCGTTCAGCACTCCGCTTATGATGTCCTCCACGTAGGTGTAATCACGGGCTGTCGTACCGTCGCCATATTGTTCGATCGGCTCGCCGGCCAGGATGCGTTTGGTGAATTTGGAGATCGCAAGATCCGGTCGCTGGCGTGGTCCATAGACGGTGAAAAAGCGCAGACACATGCAGCGCATACCGAAGAGATGGGCATAGTTTGAGCAGACCTGTTCCCCTGCTAATTTGGTCGCGGCATAGGGTGAGATTGTCCGGTTCAGCGCATCTGTCTCGGCAAAGGGGACCTTCTCATTCACCCCGTAAACCGAAGATGATGAGGCAAAGATGAAGTTCTTAACCTCATGGTGGTGGCAAGCATCCAGAAGGTTGAAGGTGCCATCGATATTCGTGGTGAAGTAGAGCTTGGGCGATTGGATCGAGGGTCGCACTCCGGCGCGGGCTGCGAGGTGGATTACGGTTTCAAAGGAACCCTTCGCGAAAGTCCGCTCCACCAGGATGGCATCGCGGATATCTCCTTCTACAATGACAGCCCGATCCTGGAAGCGGGCGACATTTCCTCGCTTGATCTCCGGATCGTAAAAGGTGTTGAAGTCATCAATGATGGTGACTTCATGGCCATCAGCGAGGAGAGCATCGACAAGGTGTGATCCGATGAAGCCGGCACCCCCGGTTACGAGAATTCTCATGGCCTTTGTTTAGCCTGAGGTGGATGGGGTGTCGAGGGGGCGCGTCACGATTCAACTAGCTCCGCCCCACCGCGTGGGTCTCAAATCCGATTTTTCTGAGCGTTTCGAGATCGAGGATATTCCGTCCATCGAAGACAAAGGCGGGCTTGAGCATCCGGTCATAGATGGTCTGGAAATCAAGGGTCTGGAATTCATCCCACTCGGTAAGAACGGCAAAAGCGTGGGCGTTCTCACAGGCCTCCTCTGCCGTCGCCGCCGTGATCACTCCAGGGTGGTCCTCCGGCACGCCGATGTCCCGGCAAATCTGGGCGCGCGAAACCTTTGGATCATAAATGTGCACCTCGGCCTGCTCTTCCAGGAGGTCGCGGCACACGTAGATCGCTGCCGATTCGCGGGTGTCATTGGTGTCCTTCTTAAAGGCAAATCCCAGGATCGCGATCTTCTTTCCGGAGACGGTATTAAAGAGAGTCTTTACGATTCGCTGCACGAAGCGCTGTCGCTGGTAGTTATTCATCTTAATGACCTGCTCCCAGTATTCCGCAACCTCGTTCAGGCCGTAGTGTTCGCAGAGATAGACGAGATTCAGCACATCCTTTTGGAAGCAAGAACCACCGAATCCCACCGATGACTTCAGGAATTTCGGCCCGATCCGCGAGTCCGTGCCAATCGCTCCCGCCACCTCATCCACGTTTGCCTCGGTTGCTTCGCAGAGGGCCGAGATCGCATTGATGGAGGAAATCCGCTGCGCCAGGAAGGCATTCGCGGTGAGCTTGGATAGCTCTGATGACCAGACATTCGTAGTGAGGATGCGCTCCTTCGGGACCCAGCGGGCATAAATGTCAAAGAGGGTTTGGATGGCCTTCGCGCCCTCCGGGGATTCTTCTCCACCAATGAGGACCCGGTCCGGATCCAGGAGGTCTTCGATCGCCGTTCCCTCTGCGAGAAATTCGGGATTCGAAAGCACCTGAAATTTGGCCTTGGAGGGACTGTTGTCCAGAATCGTGCGGATCGTCTCTGCCGTGCGCACTGGTAGGGTGGACTTTTCTACCACGATCTTGTCGCTCGTGGAGACCTCCGCGATCTTGCGCGCGCAAAGCTCGATGTATTTCAAGTCTGCCGCTTTCCCCGCACCCGTGCCGTAGGTCTTGGTCGGGGTATTTACCGACATGAAAATGATGTCCGCTTCCGCCACCGCCGTGTCCACATCGGTGGAGAAGAAGAGATTTTGATTCCGCGCGGCGATGACCAGCTCATCGAGTCCCTTCTCATAGATCGGGAGACGGTCGCTGTTCCAGGCGGCAATGCGGTCCGTATTGATATCGACCACAGTGACCTGAATGTCAGGGCACTTGTGCGCGATCATGGCCATCGTAGGGCCACCGACATATCCAGCTCCAATGCAGCAAATCTTCATAGTTGGTAAAGGTTGGTTATCAGGAAAACGGAAGATGTCAGGGCGAAAGAACGAATATCTTGCCGGAGAGTCGCTTAACCCTCTTTATCTGATCTTCTGGTGCCACATAGAGGTCTACTGGAGTGTGCTTCTCTGCAGAGATTTCCCGTAGCCTCTCCTGCAGCGTCCCGTCATCTACGGTGAAATCGAC
>CALBVA010000012.1 GCA_937969125.1 uncultured Verrucomicrobiales bacterium
GGATCTTATTGCTCCTCTCCAGAAGCTACGAAGCCAGTTGCGAGCTCCGGCAGCACGGCCTTTGCCTGATCTGGAAAGAGAAATCACGGGCCTGCTTTTTCTCGCACACCTTTGGAGCCGCGATGAGGAAGACTCTCCGGATGAAATCACCGCAGAGACCTTGAGGGCTCTGGTGGCGGATCTTCCGGAGGGGGCGAAAGCGAAGACGGCCATTCTGGAGGCACTCCTCGCATCGGCGAAAGTGCAGAAGCTGGTGCTCAAGGATTCGCGTGTTTTGCAAGAGACTTTCTGGCGAAGATTCGCAGACGTTCCGGAGATTTTAGATTTGGTTGCAGCTCTCCCCGAGACCGCTCCCGCCTTGCACTGCTACCTTTGGAGGTTCGCGAGAATGCATCGGGACTCCTTGCAAAGAATCCCTCATCTTAAAAAAGCGCATCGCCTGGCGGTCGCGCGGGATGAGCTACAAACAAGCCATGAAATTCTCGTCGATCAGGTCATTGCTCTCAGTCAGTCTGAGCAAGGTCAGGCCGCTCTCGCCCTCGCCGAAAAAATCGACCGCGACCTCATCCCCGAGCGCCGCGCCACTCTGGAAACCGTCCTCGAATCTCTGAAGAATCCATCCCAAGAATGAAAGCCATCTCCTCGTTCGCTTTGATCATCATCGCGCTCCTCACCTCTCCTTCCTTCGCCGAGCCCGGAGAAAAGACAAAACGTTATCATCAGGTGCTTTTGAAGCGTCCGGAGGATGCCAATCTTCTCTCTCGTTTCGTGCAGACCTGGGATGATGAGGAGAGCGAAGGAGAGCCAGTCGATTGGCTGATCAAGCGAGTCGAGAAGAAAGGCACTGCGGCCGATTTCCGGGTTCTCGCGGCGCTTCATGAGTCCGAGGGACGGGACAAGGAAGCCCTCGAGGTGCTCATGGAGGCCGTTAAGAAATTCGGGAACGATACTCCATTGCTCCTCGCAAGAGCTCAGGCCCGGGCGCGCCTGCTGGCTTATGAGGCGGCTTTGATGGACCTGGATTTGATTAAAGGAGACCCGGATCTGGAACGAAAAGCGATGACTCTCAAAGGGACCTGGCTCTTGCGAGCTGGCAAGGCTTCGGAAGCGGTGGAGGCTTGGCTGGCGGCGGTGAAAAAGTTCCCGGAGGACGAAGCCTTTCGCGAAGACCTTATTGAAATTTTGCTCGTCGAGAGCCTCCACGAGCAGGCCGCCTCTGCACAGCAGGAGCTCATAAAGATGACTCGTGATCCCTATCAAAAGGCTTTGCGGAATCTTCGGCTGGCGGAGATTCAACTGCTAGCCTTGCAGGAGGCTGAAGGTCTGGCCACTTACGAGGCTGTGATGACCGCTAGCGGTCCGGGAACCTGGTTAGAGCGGGAAGTCCTGGCGCAGGTGGAGCGCTTCTTCCTTCGCTCGGATGATATTCAGGCCTTGCGGGACTACTTTCAAAAGCTCCGCGAAAAGCACCCGCGCCGGATCGCGATTCACAAAGCCCTCGCTCTGCAGATGGCCCGAAATGGCGAACTCCCGGAGGCAGTGCAATTGTTCCGCGAAGTCATTCAGATCACTCCCGGCGATCTCGGGAATCGGGAGGAATTGATCAGCTTTCTCGAAGAGTTTCAGAAGTACGAGGAAGCTCGTATTGAACTTCGGACTCTGCTGGAGCAGCGCGAGGATGATATCGAATTATGGAAGCGGATGGTCACTCTGGAAACGACCCTGCGAAATCCGAATGGCGCGCGAGACGCGATCGGAAAAATCCGCGCCCTTCTACCTGAAGATGCGGGAGCGGTCGAGGAATTGGCGAGACTCTATGTGGGAGCACATCTCCCGGAGGAGGCCGAAAATACCCTGAGGGAGGGGATTGAAAGCTGGCCGGAGGCGGATGAGTTGGTAGTGGGCTACGCGCGTATCCTCATTGATCGGAATGACCTCCCGGCCGCCAAAAAAATCTGGATGGAAATGGCTGCTTCCGGTGACCGTGAGAAAGTGCTCACAGCTTCGATGATGATGAGACGCCACAAGATGCCCGGGGAGGCTTTCGAGGTCCTCATGAATCGGGTGGGGGACTTTGATAATGATGCCCTTTTCCTGGAGCAGCTCTGCAGCGTCGCGAATGAGGTCGCGCAAGCCCGGCGTGTGGTTCCGCACAGTCTCACCTTGGTGCGTCTTGCACAGGGAGCGAGCGACCTGGAGAATTCCGTGGCCACTGCGGTAAAGGTCATCCTGCGAGCTCGGGCCTTAAAAGCGGTCATTGAAGATCTCGAAAAACTGACCCCTGCCACCACGAACGATCTCGCTCTGCTCGCGGAGCTTCACGTCATGGGAGGTCGGGTGGCGGCCGGTCGCAGAGCACTGGCGGCGATTGGCGATGATCCGATCGGAAAACTCTTCGAGGTGCGCTTTGAGGAACAGCGGGGCGAATTTGAAAGGGCCATCGGTCTCCTGCGAAAAATCATTGAATTCGATGGCGGACGAAAGCCCGTCCTCCTGCGTCGTATGGTGCAGCTTCACCGTAGCGCACGCGATCTGGAAGGCGCCCTGACGGCGGTGGATGAGTGGCGTCGCGTCGCCCCGGGCGATCCGCAGGCCTGGATGACGCGGGTGAATCTGCTCCTACAACTCAAGCGACCGGAAAAGGCGGTGCGGGAACTGCGCCGGATGGTGATGAAATTCGGCCCCGGGGATGGACGCCGGGCCAAGCTAGCTTCAGCCGAAGAATCCGCCGGAAACTTGCGGGCCGCTCTCAAGGTCTACGAGCAACTTTACAATGACGCTGAAGGTGAGAATGAGAAACTGAAATGGGCTGACCGATGGGCCTCAATGGCGATCAAGCAAGGGCGGGTTCTGGAGCTGGTGGAATACTTCGAACGCCGCGCCCGGAAGAATCCTCGCTCGATCATTCCTTTGCTCGGACTGGCGATCATTCGGGAAAAGTTGGGCGATGCCCGGGAGGCTCGCGAGGTTCTGGAAGAGGCCGCCCGTCGCCGTCCAGATGATGCCGAACTCTTGATCAGAATTGCCAAGTTTGAAAACGGGCGGAACCGGTTCAGGGCCGGGAAAAAGTGGCTGGAAAAGGCCATCAAGATCGAGCGTGGGTCGCGGGCCAAGCAGTTGCTCGCGAACCAACTGCTGAAGGAGAAGAAGTTCGATGAATGCCTCGCCTTGCTGGAAACGATCCCAGCTGAGGGCGGCGACCCCCGGCGGATCGAGGCGATGGTGGAGGATCTCATTCGCTTCGGACACCGGCGGAAAGCGGTGGCCTATCTGGATCGGCTCCTGCCTCAGCACCATCATGATTGGCGGCTGGTCTATCTACGCGGTGTCCTCCACCGGCAGGCTGGTGAGGTTGATGAGGCGGCCCGGAGATTCGCGGAGCTGGAATCGGCAAAGATGGAACTTCCAGGATACCCGACTCCCACTGAACCGGTGACGGCGGCAGGACTGCCGATCTCGTGGACTCCGGAAATGAAGGAGGTAGCCACGCTCTGGCTGCGCATGACGGACGGTTCCTTTCACTTCATCGACTTCGAAAACCGGGCCCCTCACTTGGTCCGTGGATACACCTCGTCCCTTTTCACCCTGCCGGCTTCGGTGGGTGAGGCTAGGCTGCGGGGGCTTCTACAGCGGGTAATCTTGAAGCAATACGAAGCGGATGAGGTGCTCCGAAAGCAGGCCACACTAGACCTTCTGGCAGGGCTGCCTGTCGATCTTGCCATTGTGATTAAGGCGGAATTGGAACCGGAAATTCTCCGCGAAGAACTCGAGCAAAAGCTGACGGCGGGAGCTGCGGAGATTCGTCACGCCGTGATGTGGATGAGAGTTTCGAAAACAGGTGCGCCCCGCGGCGGGAACGTTTTGGAGGCTGCGGCTGCGGTTCTTCTCAATGATTCCCCGGCAGAACTCATCGAGCTTCTCGCCGATGCCTCACAATCACGCGGTCTTGCTCCGGCCCGTGTTCTCGAGCTTTCCCGACAAGCCTTCGCGGCTCTCGATCCGGAGGCCCGCAGCATGTCCCTGGGCACCCTCAGCAGAGTGGGCCGACAGTTTCCTCCTTTTTCCAATGAGGCTAAGGTTTTTCAAGAAGACCTTCTTCGCTCGATCTCTGAGATGGAACTCAGCGAAGACGTGGGTGATTTTCCCGGGCTGGAGAGAATGATCCATGAAGTCATCGCCAGTGGTGACGGTCAGCTCGCGGTGAAGCTCTTTAACCAATGGATCCGTCTCGGGAGTTCGAACCACGGAATTATGCAGCAAGGACAATCACTTCGCATGCAGGAAGGATTGGAACTCGTAGTCCGGGGGCGAGACATCACGCGATTCATGAAGCGTTACTCACGTCTCAGCGTCGGCAGAGGAGAGGCCGCTCAGCGAAGAGATGAGATTCACCGATTGTTGGGCACTCGCCCAGCGGAGAAATCCGTGCTCTCTCTGAAAACACTCCTTCCTCATTTGGGCGAAATTGAAAACCCGGTCGCTCGCGGGATGATTCTTCACGCTATGGAACTCGACGAAGAGTTGAATGAGCTGATATCAAATCTCCCGGTATCAGGCGATGTCGAGAGCGTGCTTTTCGTCAGCGGAGTGCATCAAAGTCGCGGAGACCTTCACAAAGCCTATGCTGCTCTCAGCGCGCTGCCTGAGAACTCGATTACCAATGATCTGGAATTGAGGGCCAATGAATACCTTCTCTCGGCTGCAGCTCAATTGGTCGAGAAGGGCGCGGATCCCGCAGGATTTGATCGGACCCAGGATGCGATCGATCGCGTGGTTCGATATGTTGACCATGATGATCTCTACCGAGTGATGGTTATCTTGGGGAAGACCGTCTCGAGAAATGTTCGCCGGCTCCAATATACTCAGCTGCGGCAGACGAATCAGAGAGTTACCGTTCAAGGGCTTCGTAACCGACGTGCCAGTCGACAAGGGAGTCCCATCAGCTCGGATGCCGCCCTTCAGCTAATCTATCGTGAGTCAGACCTCACTCCGACTCTCGATGCTGCGTGTCGGTGCATCAGAGCATCGAAATACTACCGCCCTGATTATGGGAACGAGGTCGAGAGGATCATGATCTTCATCATGCGAAAGAATCTTGAGGAAAAGGTTCTCGCCCTGCTCAAGCCAAAGCCGGATGCCGGAGCGGAGGAATTCGCCCGCCATGCCCGCATTGCGCACGATCTCGATCAGCCCGGGTTCGCCTTGGAAGCATGGAATAAGGTCCTCATCCGTGAGCCGGGAAATCCAGTCGCCCGAGTCGGACAGTTCATCGAAAGCAAGGCGGATCAGCGGGACTGGAGCCTCTTCTCCCGGAAAAAATCCGGGCCGGTGGCAGAGCAAAACCTTGGCGTCTTTTTTAAGGACTTTGCCCCATCTTTAAAGGACGACCGCACCCTCGCGAAGCTGGGGCTGCAGATCGTGATCTATTACCTGGCAGAGCTTGATGACGACCTTCGCGGCAGCACCGCCTTGTCATGGGTGGGAGGATTCTTGAATGAAGTTTCGCGTTATGTTGTGGCGCAGGATTCCGCTCAAGTTGGCCCGGAACTCGTGGTCCAACTCTGCCGGGCCATGATTACCGAGCGCGCCACTACGGGTGCTGCGATGCGATTGCTAATCGCGGATCATGCTCTTTTGAATGTTTTTAATCTGAGTCAGGAGACCATGCGAACTCTTGCGGAAGAATCCTTACGAACCGTCCTCACCACAGCTCTCAGGAAGACGCCTCCGGGTGAATTTGTGAGATGGAAGGGAAGCGGCCATGAAGCGGACGGCGAGGCCAGCCTGACCTTCCTGGCTCGGGATCGTGCGCTTCGGACGAATGGCCCTCTTCTTTCTGAAGACCTCTGGAAATTACTCGCGGAGCATCGACCCGCGGATCACGCCCTGCTGACTGCCGCCATTGCTGGGGACCTAAAAGCACTGAAGGCGGCCTTACCCGCAGATCCGAAAGCAAGGTCCTCGAAGGCCATCCTCGCCGCGTATGCCCTGGTCACGGCTCCGGAGGTTCCGGAAATGACCGACTTTTCCGCCGAAGTTGCGAAGGCTGTTTTATCGGAAAGAGACGCTCAGATCTCCGATGTCTGGTTCTCCCGTCTGCTTCAGGAAAACGGGTCGAGCGGGGTCACGCGCTGGTTGGACGCGCTCACGACCGCCGCTCTCGGCGATGAAGAACGGCAGGCCCTTCTCCTCGAGCTGGGGTTAAAATACTTCCCGGATCCAGATCGGGAGCAGCATGAAAAGTTGGGAGAAAATCTTGAAGAGTTAGCGGGAAGCCATGGCGATCTAGTCCTCGATTGGCTGGCCGCTTCGCGAATCGCAGCGCTTTATCCGGAGCTTCCAGAGCGTCATTTTGAGGAGGTTTCCGGACGGCTCTTGATCGAGGGCAGTGGCTGGTTTGAGAAAAACGATCTTCTGAAATCACGACCGGAAGCGGCCCGTGTCAGCTACCTTCTCGATGTCTTGGAGACTTTAGAGAAATCGAGAGAAGGGAACTGGGAAAGGATTGCGAACATTGGCCGCGCAGTTCGTGCCAATGAGAACTACGATGCCTTTCTTCGGGAGCTCGTTGCTCATAAGACGGCATCGGAAAATGAACTCGCGACTGTGATCGGTAACTATCCGGATCTTCTTCGGGAGCTTGAGAAGACTGAGAGCTTGAGACTACTTCAGATTTTACAGGTTCTTTATCGCGACCTTCCCTCGTCCGAAATCCCGGAACTTCTCGGGCAATCGCTAGCCCGTCTTAAGGCGAGGAATCACGAGACTGATCTCAAGATGCTTCGGGATCTCATGGCGAAAAACGGAGGCAAAATGACGACGGAGCAAGGTTTGGCCTGGGAGCTGATCGCCAAGAATGCCCGTCACGATCCCGGGCATGCGGCGCAGGCTATCGAGGAGATTATTGGTAACAATCTCGCTGCAGGGACCCGGCTGATGGTCACTGACCCGAAGAAGAAAATTTGGCATCTCAATGCCACCGATAGATGGGTTCGTGAAGCTCTAAAGCCGCTTCTGAAGGGGGAGTCGAAAGCTGATCGCCTCTCAAATATCAAAGTCATCAATCGACTGATGAGGGGTAAATTGGCCCCCGATCTTCTGGCAGCCCGGGATGGTATTCTCAAGCATGACAAATCGTTGGGAGAGCACTTCGAGGAACTGCTGACCGAGGTGGCCCATCATGAAAGGCGGGCTCACCGGGCCGAGGTCCTCATTGCCGTGCTCCGACCGCTGCTCGCCGGTCTGACCGTAGAGGAACGTCAGACAATGGCGGTCCTCTATCTGGACAAGTTCGCCTATTTCCTGGGGGGCGATTCGGCCACGGCGGAAAGGGATGTCGTATGGATCAATGAGAACCTCCCCAAGGAATTCCCCAGCCTCGTGGATTATTTCTCGGCTCTCCGACTTTCAAGTTTCGATCCGAAGGATGATGAACTCGCGAAACGGATCTCTGATCACTGGGCAAGCTGGCTAAAGCAGGCCGACTTTAACACGCCCTTGGCGATGGATGCCGCCGCTGCCCTCGTCACGACTGATCGACTTCGGAGCGGATTGGTCACGGAGAATCTCTGGAGCTGGATCACTACGGCTCTGCGAAACTATCACCAGCGGATGCCTGAGAAATTCACTCCGCTAAAGTTTGGAACCCTTGATTTCAGAGTGGAGAAGGTCGAGCAAATGGGGGAGGTCGCCAATGACTTCCTCGACCTCGCCGGTGAGATCGTTTTGCTCGAAGATGATGAAAACAACTACAGTCAGAACCGCCTTCGCCGGAATATCAGCGAGCGACTCCTCCCTCTTGCGATCGAGAGAAAGAGATCCGGGGCGGTCAAAAACTTCGTGAGCTGCGAACCCAGCCGGAGTCACGGAGATCTGAGTCGCATCGTGACTCTCGCTGAAGCCGGGGAATACGCCGCCGCTGCCACCTTGGTTGCTCGGAAGAACTACCCCTATCAGTTGACCAAGGTTCTTTTCTTTAAAAAACAAACGGAGCAGTATCTACCCGCCTTTTTGGAAGCCTTGCCTGAAGAGGCTCGCTACCGGGCGGAGGTGGTCTTGTCCGCTCTACCGGATGCGGAGGGCGAAGACGCTCCTGGAACAGCTTGGGAGGAACGATTGTCACGCCTCGCTCCTCGCTTTGCCAAGGAGGGCCCTGATGATCCGCTCCCCCGTCTGGAGATTCTCGCTTATCTCGCCCAGTCTGGCAGCGCCTTCGATTTGTTGGACAAGGAAATCCGGACCATTGAGCAAGAGCTGAGCTATGCCTCTGTCAGCGGTTCGAATGAAGATTACCAAACGATCCCCATCACCAGGCAGTTGATTCTTGCGGTCATCGCCCGTGATCTGAAAAAACAGGACAATCGCTCCTTCAATCGTCACTTTAGTGCCTTCCATAAAACGAAGGCCGCCAATCGCTGGGACCTGTCCGATGGGGTCGGAGACCTCTTGACTGTCTTTAAGGATCACTGTTGGCAGAGCTTACAGGACGATCCGAACCCCACCGATCAGGCTCTTCGTCTTTCGGAGCAGATGCGCCTCGTTCATCAGCAACTTCTGAATTCCAAAAGAGAGCTCAAGAAACCTCTTATCCGTCAGGCGACCGCCTTGTCATACTCGCTTCATTGCCTGGCCGGCACTCCGGAGGTCTGGGAGAAGTGGCTCGGGGAGCTCATCGCTGATGAGAAGAATGCTCAGACCAAAACCCTCGGTCGAGAAAGCCTCTTGGCTCTCATGCCGGGGCTGAGATCACCGGCTTGGGATAATCTTGAGGGAGAGATCCGGAAATCCCTCGGGACAGCCCTGCTGACTGATGTCCTGATCCAGCAAGGACTTCCGGAAGACCATCCCGGAGTGATTAAGAGACTGACCGAGGAGAAGCTCTTCAAAAAAGAGGAGTTAATTGAAATCATCGATGCCCTCCCGCCCGAAACAATCGCGCTG
>CALBVA010000013.1 GCA_937969125.1 uncultured Verrucomicrobiales bacterium
CTACGAGGCGGGCCTCGAATTTGGTGCCTTCAATCCGACCGTATGTCAGCTTAGAGTAACCCCAATCAAAGCTGGCGTCGGCGATATCGACCGACTTAATGGACTTCCCGTCGAGAGTCTTGATGACCCCGGCAAAAGCGTGATCCATTTCGCCATCGTCTCCACCGGACTTCAGCTCGAAATCACCGGAAGCAAGGCGAAGCTCATCGGGAGCCCACTCGGAGGTGAGGCCAGTGAGGAATTCGAAAGGAGCGTTCAGACCTTCGATGGTGGCATTAAAAAAGAAGCTGCGATCGCCGCCCTCCATGGAAAGATCGCGAAAGCCGCCTGTTCCCCTGCTGCGGTTGAAACCCTTGCTCTTGATGGCCTTGGTATCGAGGACGCTCCCGATCTGTGCCTCGATCTTTTCACCATAGGAACTACTGGATAAGTAGCGGTTCGCGAAGAAATACCCCACTGCTCCGAGAACGGCGAACAGCAAAAGCAGCCGAACAAAAAGGCCGACAAGCTGCTTAATAATCAAAGTGGTTCCCAAGGTCCCGGTATGACGAAGCTGAAAGAGGATGCCCTGCTTCCCGATCCATTCCGAAACCCGGCCTTGGTATTCGTCAAGGCGTTGCTGATCCACTGGATTTTCCACGAGCGGGAAGCTAACTAGCTACCGGTCATCTGACCACCCAAATAATGTGGCTATGTCCGGTATTTCCCTCGCAGAAAGGAATCCCCTCCGCTATCCCTTCCCACGTGGAATCTGCGGATTACAAGGTCAGTCTAGAAATCTTCGAGGGCCCGCTCGATCTCCTTCTCTATCTCATCAAGAAGGATGAGGTGGACATTTATGACATCTCGTTAGAGCGCGTCACGACACAGTATCTGGACTACATTGAAACATTCAAGCTCCTGAACATCGATCTGGCCTCCGAGTTCATCTCGATGGCGGCGAATCTGATGTATATTAAAAGCCGGACCCTCCTGCCGAAACGCGAGCAGCCGCCCGAGGAAGATGCCGATGAGGACGATCCTCGCTGGGAACTCATTCGTCAGCTAATCGAGTATAAGAAGTTCAAGGATGCAGCGGGCTTTCTTCATCGGCGCGAGATTCAGCAGGAGCAGGTCTTTGCCCATACTCCTCCGAAGCAGGAGAAGGCACTCGACGAGGCTCCGGTCCCACTGGCCGAGGCCTCGATTTTCGATCTCATCCGAGCGTTTCAAAATGTCCTTAAGCGCTTCGATGAAGCGAGGGACTTTGGTGATATCATCGATGATCGCTACACAGTGGCTGATAAGATCGAGTTTCTTCTAGAGACCTTGCCGCCGGGAAAGTCGCTGCGCTTGCAGGATCTTTTTAAGGAAGCTAACTCCAAAGTAGAGGTTATCGTCACTTTTCTGGCGATGCTGGAGTTAATGAAGGTGAGCCAACTACGGGCACGCCAAACCAGTCTGCTGGGAGAGATTGAAATCGAGCGGACCTCTCCGGAATGATTGAGGCAATGAGCACCAATGATGCGAGGAAGCGGGTGGCTTTGTTTGGTGGCACCTTTGACCCCATTCACGAGGGGCATCTGGAAATCGCGAAAAAGGCGGTGGATCAATTGAAACTGGATCAGGTGATCTTTGTCCCCTGCCGGAGATCTCCTCATAAAGAAAAAGAACCGGGAGCGCCGGATGGCGACCGGCTTGAAATGCTGAGACTGGCCACTGCGGAAATCGAATGGGTGGAGGTGACTGATTACGAACTGAAGAAGCCTCCCCCTTCCTATACTTGGGAGACTGTCCGGGAGTTCAAGAAACTGGGATTTGAGCTATTTTTGCTCATCGGGTTTGATCAATGGGAGGCCCTTCCCCGTTGGACACACCCGGAAAGACTGGCAGAGGATGTGGAATTCATCGTGGTGGGCCGCGATGAACAGCCCGCGCCGCGCGCAGGATACCGGAGTCATTTCATCCATGGAGATCACCCGGCCTCCTCAACGATGATCCGGTCATCATTGCGTGATGGAGCCCCTGGGAAAAAGCCAGATTGGCTCGCCAATGCAGTCTTCAGATATATCCGGGAAAAAGGTCTCTATCGGGTGAGTCCCTGACTTGCACTCGCTACGACGGGTCTCTAGGTTCCTCCTATCAAAGCGACCTAAAGCATGAAAAAAATTCTCCCCATCCTTCTCGCCACTTCACTTAGCCAGCTCGCAGTTCACGCTCAGGACCAGCCGGCCTCAGCCGATACTGGCAATCCAGAGGCTCCTACCGGCAAGCAGGAGAAGTCACAGTTCGTGCTCGATATCGAGGCCCTCACCGAAGAGAAGGGGAAGGAATATCGTCGGCTTTTCCTACGCTGCGATCAGCTCTTTAAGCAGAAGCGCATCTTCGAGTGTCTCGAGACTCTGAGCGAGATACACGAAATTTATGACGGCAATCCCGCCACTCTGAATCTCCAAGGCGCCTGCTATGTTGAGTTCCGTTCTTTTGACAAAGCCCGCGCGGCTTTCCAAAGAGCACTGAAAGAGCAGCCGGAAAACTTTAACGTCCACTTCAATCTCGCCGAGATCGAGTTCGTCACCAAGGACTACAAAGAGGCCCTGAAACAGCTACAGGCTCTTAAGAAAGAAGCCTCTATCGGGAAGCCGAATGAGGGAATGCTTGCCCTGGTGGACTTCAAGATTCTGCTCTGCATGCTCAAGACGGACGATTTGGCCGGGGCCAAAAAGATAGTGGAGGGAACGGATTTCCTGGATGACAGTCCGCTCCACTACTACGGACAGGCTGCGCTGGAATATGAGCAGGATCGTGGAACCGAAGCCGAAATTTGGCTGGCCCGAGCTGGGCGCATTTTCCGGAACCCAGCGGAGATCGCGCCCTGGCAGGATACCCTGATCGAGTTCGGCTACATCAAGAGCTTCTACGGCGGCGATCTCGAAGTTGAGGAATGATCTCCCCGGTGATTTACGCGGCCAATCCCAGCGGCCTTATTAGCCCACCTGTTGGAGCTTGATCCCGTAAACCATAGCGATCTCGGGAGCATCGGACTCCTTGTAAATTTCGCGGTAATAAATCTCCTCAATGCCATAAGCACAGAGGGTCTGCATACAGGCTGTGCAGGGCATGGTCGTGGTCGCGACAAGGCGAGCCTCACCACGCTTGAACAAACTGCAGAGGTTTACCTCAGCATGGAGCATGAACTTCTGCCGGTCATCGCGATTATCCCAAAATCCGATCGGAGCATCGAAGCCGGGAGCCAGACCATTATAGGCCGTGGCGATGACCCGATTGTCCCAATCAAGTGCCGCTGCTCCCACTTTCCGAAATGGATCTTCGGAGCGCAGACTCGCGACCTCTGCGAGAGCCATGGCATATTCTGGAATTGAGAGTCGTTCTTCGCTCATGCGCGAATCATGAAGATCGACCCTGCGACTGGCCACTGCAAAGGTTCCTCCAGAAAAGCTATTTCTCATTACCTGCTGTTTACCCAGAAATGAGAGGCGGAATTAAGCAGGGCGTCATCCGCCGAAAATGAAGGATTTTAAATCGGTGGTGAAATTCCAGCCATCAGACTTGCCCCCGCCCTCTCTTCCCCGTTTACTCTCCGCTCCCCGGGGAAAGTGAATCACGATCTCCGCACTGAGTCTTCAGCCATGATTGAAAATATCCGCAAATACACCGGCCTCATGATTGTCGTGCTGGCCCTCCTCTTTATTGGACTGGTCTTCCTCGGCGATAACGTCAGTAATTCCTTCGCCAGCAAGCCGGTCATGGAGATCGATGGCAAAGGCGTCTCGCAGAAAGAATTCCAGCGCAAAGCTGTCGATGTGCTCCGCCTGCCCTATGAACTCCCAACCCATTTTTTGCCAAAAGAGACCCTCGCTCTGGCCAGCAAATATGTCGGCGACGAGGTTATGGAGCGTGGAGTCGCAGCCGGAGGACAATACGGTCTTCTCAGCCAAATGGCGGCACTTCTTCAAGGCGGAGCCGGTCGCCCGGACAACTTCCTTGTGAACCGCTTCAACGTTCAGAAAGCCGGTCTGGAATACGGTGCCACGCCAAGCAATGACGAGGTGGAATTCTTTGTGGAAAACGTGCTATTCGCCGACCCACAAGGAAAATACGACCAAGCAGCCTACGAGGAATTCCTCAACGAAAAGATCGGAAACATGGGGATCGGAAACTCCGGCTTCAACGAGTTCATCCGTGACCTCCTCACGGCACATAACCTTTCGAAGATCATCGGAGGAGGAATTGCCCCGGTCAGGGAAGGCGTGAATGCTGATTTCGACTCTGGAAAGCAGATCATCGCAGCCAAACAAATCAGCCTGGACACCATCAAACTGGAGACCGAGGTCAAGCCGACCGAAGAAGAAATCAAAAACTTCTACGAAGAGAATAAGGACCAGTATAACTCTGACGAGCTTCGCACCGTGACATACGTCATGATCGAACCTGACTGGAAGAAGACCCTCGACGAGGTAACCGCGAAAAAAGAGGCCCAGAAGAAAAAGGCTGAAGAAGAGCGGAAGAAGCGTGAAGAGGAAGCAAAGAAGGCCAAGGAAGCGGCTGACAAAGCGAATACCGAAAAAAACGCTGAAGAAGCTACGAAAGAGGAAAAGGCCAAAACCGCGGCCACGCCCGACACTCCTGCCCCAGCTACCTCTGAGGAAACTCCCGTCGAAGAGGGTTCCCAAGGTGAGACCGGAAACACCGGTGAAGCCGCTCCCGAACCGGTGAAGCCACCAGCAGTCGAAACTCCCGTAGCCCCGGCTGACCCCACTCCAACCCAGCCCGCGGTGACGGGGAATCCCATTGCCATCGATCCAAATTCAGACGCTAGCGTTACCGCCGAGCCAGTCACGGTTAGCGAAAACAAGACCCAGGTGGAACCCAAGAAGCCTATCGAACTGAAGCCGAAAGATCAGCTCAGCCGCGCCGAGCAAAAAGAAGCCGTCACCGCCCTCACTCCTGCGGTGACCAAATTCTTCGCCGACTACGCGAATGACCCCAAGCTGGACTTCGATAAGATCGCCAAACAGGCCGGTTATGAGCTAAAGAAAAGCGAACCTTTTTCACGGAGCGAACCGGCTAAGCCGCTCGATGCCATCATCTCAGGCAGCCCGATCGGCAACCTCGCCGCCGCTGTCTTCTCTCTCCCTCCCGATGGTGCTGACGACCAGAAGATCACCGACCCCCTTCAGACGAACGAAGGCTGGTTCATTGGCCGCCTCGATGCGGTGGAAGAATCCGTCCCGCTGACTTTCGAAGAAGCCAAGGTGAGAGTCACCGTAGACCTCAAGAAAAAGATGGCCCGCGAGCTGATGATCAAGAACGCCGAAGAGATGCGCGAGAAACTCGTAGCAGCAGTGAAGGAAGGAAAGACCTTCGAAGAAGCCGCCGAGACGCTTGAGCAAAAGGTGACCACCCTCCCTAAGCTGGCTGCCGCCCAAGGCTTCCGCGGTTATCAACCGCCCAATCCCCCGGCCTTCAATGCCGCCCGCTACACCAATACGGGCGAGATTGCTCCCATCCATTACACGCCAAACGAAGATCAAGCCGACCGCGCCCTCATCGTCCTCGTCGAGAAGCGTGAAATCGTGCGTGACGAAGCTTATAAGACTGCCCGTGAGGAGCGCTTCACCGGAATCTCATCTGCCGCACGCTACATCATCTTTAATAACTGGCTCTACGAGCGTCGCGAAGCCACCGAGGTGAAGCAGTCGATCGAGGAATAATCCACCACCGATTTAGAATGCCTGACACCACCGCCCGGGACGATGCTTTCGAGCGGGGTCATACCCATCTCGCTCTGGGCGAGATGGAGGAGGCTGAAACTGCTTACCGCGAGGCGATCTCACTGGACGATGAATTCTTCGACGGCTGGCAAGCCCTTGCAATGGTGCTACTGAAACTGGAGAAGGTGAAGGAAGCGATCGGTTGCGGAATTAAGGCTACCTTACTGAACCCCGACGACCTCCTGGCCTGGACCGGTCTCTCACAGATGTATGTCCGCGACGGGCAGATCGCTGAAGCCGAGCACGCAAAAGGAAACGCCCGTATCCTCTCGATGGGAGGAAAGGTTTCCAGGCTAGGGAACGATTAGCCCCTTCCACCTTGGCTTTTTTCGGTTAGCAGTTAGCGATTGGTTTCTTGCTGCCCAGAGGCCTCCACACTCTTTACCGCTATGTTCTTCATCACCACCGCTATTGATTACCCGAATGGCAAGCCGCACATCGGTCATGCCTACGAGAAAATCCTCGCTGATGTCCTCACGCGCTACCGGCGCTTTACCGGAGAGGAGGCCTACTTCCTCACCGGAGTAGACCAGCACGGGCAGAAGATGATGAAGACTGCCGAAGCGGAGAACGTCAATGTCGCCACGCTTACGAAGCGGAACACGAAGGGCTTCATCCGGCTTTGGGAGAAATTGAATGTCTCCTACGACGGCTGGGCAGAAACCACCGATGAGCGGCACAAAGCTTGCGTGCAGGCCATCCTGACCGAACTCGAAGCAAAGGGATCACTTTATAAGAAGTCCTACGCCGGATTCTACTCGGTGAGGCAGGAGCAATTCCTGACTGATCGCGACCGGAATGAGGAAGGTGAGTTCGGCGACGAGTGGGGCGAGGTCATCGAGATCGAAGAGGAGAACTGGTATTTCAAACTCTCCGACCATGCCGAGTGGCTGAAGTCGACCGTTAAGAATGACGACCTCAAAATTATCCCCGAGTTCCGCAAATCCGAAGTCCTCAATGCTATCGAACGCGCCGGGGAGACCGATCTCTGCATCTCCCGTCCGCGCGAGCGTATGTCCTGGGGCATTCCCCTGCCCTTCGATCCGGAATTCGTGACCTACGTCTGGTTTGACGCACTCATCAACTACATCTCGCTCGCCGGATTTAAGAAGCCCGAGGGC
>CALBVA010000014.1 GCA_937969125.1 uncultured Verrucomicrobiales bacterium
GATGTTGGGTATGACTCAAAAACAAACAAAATGCTGCTGGCGGTCGGATCTTTAGGCTCTCCGCAAGGTGTGCATGACGAATCCAGAGGTTGGGTGGCTTGTAACTCGTTTTTTTTAAGTGGTTATTCGGTTTTAAGCTCAGGGCCAAATAACAGGATTACATTCGCCGGGGGGACCGGTGATACTTACGCTACGATTAATAGCTTTGCAGGAATTCCGAAGCTCTTCTTCGTGCTTCGGAAGTTTAGCTCTGCCGAAGGCGCAAACGAATGATTTTTTGACCCGCGTGAGTGCGCGGTGACAAGATGTCTCTCGTAGGCAATCCAGCTAAAAGGGGAGGGGGCTTAGGTTTTCGCCCCTTTTTTGTCGGCAGCAGGCTGTTAGTTTCCTTTGATGGGGACCGTAATCCATTTCCTCATGAAGAAACCCGCGTTCCTCGTCGCCATTTTCACCCTGCTGGCCGTCATTGCTGTGCCGCTCCTTGGTCAACTTTCAAAACACGGCGCGAAACGTGGTAAAGCACCCAGTGGGTGGACCAAGTTCGAGTGGCCGGAGAAAAAGGCCATCCTTTTCGGCCACTATGCGCCGACACAAGAGGAGCTGGCCCTCATTGATCAGGCTGTGCCAAAGGCCCTGACCGCCAAGCCTGCAAAAAAGCGGCGGATCCTCCTTTTCTATAAATGCGCTTACCCGCACGCCTCCATCGCCACTGGTGTGGCCGCCTTTCAGAAAATGGCGAAGACCGGGGCCTATGAGGTCGATATCAGCGATGACTCTGCTCACTTCAGCAAGGAGAACCTCGAGAAGTATGATGCCGTTCTCCTCAATAACACCGTCGCTTTTGAGACCTTTCTCAATGACGGACAGCGCGCGAATCTTCTGGAATTCGTGAAGGGTGGAAAGGGTCTCATTGGTATTCACGCAGCAGCCGATGCCTGTAAAGGCTGGAAGCCCGGTGCCGAGATGATCGGTGGGGTTTTCCGATGCCACCCATGGACTTCGCGCGGCGAGTGGGCTGCCCAGTTGGAATCCCCCCTTCATCCGCTGAACAACGCTTGGGAGAACAAGGCTCCTTATCTGCGTGACGAAATTTATTATTACCGGAAGGGCTCCTTTTCCCGTGATCGCTCCCGCGTCCTTCTTAGTCTGGACATGGATAATCAGCGGAACTTCGTCGGTGATGGAATTGCCAAAAATCAGAAGGAGTTTGTGAATAAGGGCGACGATAATCCAGTTTCTTGGATTCATGAATTCGGGAAAGGTCGCGTCTTTTACTCCAATCTCGGACACAATAATTTCACCTTCTGGAATCCCACCGTGCTTCAGCATTTCCTTGATGGTATCCAGTATGCTCTTGGTGATCTCCCAGCCGATGCTACCCCATCGGCAAAGATCGCCGACCTGCATGTTAAGAAAGTGGACGCTAAGAAAATCATCTTCCTTGCCGGAAGGCCATCCCATCGTTCCGGTGACCATGAATTCCGTGCCGGATCGATCCTTCTCGCCAACCGGTTGAATACCCAGACTCAGCTTCCGGTGAATGCTCAGGTCATCTCCGGCTGGCCTAAGGATGACAGGATACTGGATGGCGCCGCAGCCATCGTCATTTATTGTGATGCCGACTCCGTCCATCGGAAGCATTACGAGCGACTCATGGAGCTCTCCGAAGCCGGGACCGGCCTCTTTTTCATGCACTACGGCGTGCACCCGAATAAGATCGAGGATGGCCAAAAGTATTATATGCCCACCGTTGGTGGATTCATGGAGACCGGCTACTCGGTGAATCCCCACTGGGCTGCGGAACTTCACGTAACCTCCGACCACCCGGTGAGACGCGGTTGTGAAAAACCCATTAAGGTTCTCGATGAATGGTATTATTCACTGCGCTATGACGAGAAATCCTTCCCGCTCGTCGAAGCAATCCCCACCAAAGAAAATATGGTGGAGGGCTCGAATCTCTGGAACAAAAATGCCACAGATAACTACGGCAAGAAGGTCCGCCTGATGTGGGGCTTTGAAAAACCCGATGGCACCCGCGGCGGCGGTTTCACTGGGGGGCATTATCACCGGAACTGGGCTATCGAAGGATTCCGGAAGGTGGTCCTCAATGCTATTGTCTGGACCGCTGGACTGGAAGTCCCCGAGGGCGGCGTGAAGTCGAAGAACCCGGATGAGGAGGAGATCAATGCCAACCTCGACAAGAAAAAGACCATGGCTCGCATTTCCCTCCCGCTGAAGTCAGCGATGGAATACCGAGCGGATATCCTCCGTGGCCGCGCTGAACGCCGGAAAGCCGCCGAAGCGGAAAGGAAAAAGAAGAAGGCAGCGGCTGAAAAAAAGAGGACTGAAACAAAGCCTGCCAGATCGGAAATGAAGGAAAAGGAGCCTGTCACGAAGGCTCCTTCCCGGGAAAACAATCAATGGCGTGATCTCCTGGATCCGTCCCTCAGTCAATGGGACGTCTGGATGGGAGTTCCGCATAAGACCGTCAAGCTTCCCGAGAGCTCGGACTTTGAGGTCGATCCCGAAAGCGATGGCATGCGCGGAAAACCGCTCGGGCTGAACAATGATCCCTTAAAGGTCTTCTCCGCAGCTGAGGAAAACGGCGAAGTCATCCTTAAGATCTCCGGCCAAATCTATGGCGGAATTACCACGAAGGAGGAATTTAAAAACTACCACCTGACCCTGCAATACCGCTGGGGTGATAAAAAATGGGAGCCACGTCTCAAGCGGAAGCGCGACTCCGGCCTCCTCCTCCACTGCGTCGGCAAACACGGGGCTTTTTGGAATGTCTGGAAGCGTTGCCTTGAATGCCAGATCCAGGAAGGGGACACCGGTGATTTCTATCCTCTTGCTGGGACCATTGCCGACATTCCGGCGAGTCTTCCGGAAGGTAAGAAGAAGCCAGTTTATACTCCCGGAGCCGAACTCTTCGAAGCCAGCAGCCCAGTGACCCATGGACCGTCCGAGGAAAAGCCGAATGGCGAGTGGAACACCGTCGAAATCTACACTGTGGGTGACAAGATGATTCACGTTGTCAATGGCACCCTCAATATGGTTCTCCTGAATACCCGCCAAAAGACCCCGCATGGCCACGCCCCCCTCACTAAAGGCCAAATCCAGATCCAGTCCGAAGCCGCAGAGATCGATTACCGGAGAATAAAGATTCGCAATATCACTGAATTCCCCGAGCAGTTCAGTAAGGCGGTGGAGGAATGAGAGGTGATTAGATGAGAGGTAGAAGATGATCCCGGCGGGATCAAAGCTTGTAGCCCGGGATCGAGCTGACAGCTTCAAATTTCCTCCGGCTCTTCCAACTCGGTGCCGTTTCTCCGAATGAGTCCCTGCGGACCGAGGAGCCAGACGAGGAGGAAAATGATTCCGGTCATTGTGGCCATCATTCCGGAGCTGGTCGTTTCGGGGAGGCCGAAGATGACGGGGATTGCCTTTGTCGTGAGGTGTCCGAGGATTGCTGATCCTGCGGCGATGATCAGGCTGAGAAGGATGAGGATGGGAAGTCGGCGGGTGAGAAGGAAGGCCGTCGCAGGCGGGACGATGAGCATCGCGATGACAATGATGGACCCGACGGCCTCAAACGCAGCGACTGTGGTCACGGCCACCATGGTCATGAGGATATAGTGCATGAGGCGGGGATGAAATCCCTGGGTTTCGGCAAGGCCCGAGTCAAAGGAGGCTATGGTGAATTCTTTGTAGAAAAAGCCGATGACGGCGAGATTGAAAAGCAGGGTCGAGCCGATGACGATGGCGGCGCGTGGCATTTCATAGTTCTCGAAGACGGTGACCATATTTAGTGGAACGAGTTCCAGTGCTCCATAAAGCACGCAGCGAGCATCGAGGTCCACATTGCCTGCACCCTGCTCGATCAGGATGAGCCCGACGGCAAACAGGGTGGTGAAGACGATCCCCATAGAGGCTCCGCGATCGACCTTGCCGAATTTGCTGATCCATTGCGTAAAGAGTGCGGTCATGACGCCTGCGACAGCCGCGCCAAAAAACATCCACCAACTGGTGCGAGCTCCAGAGATGAGGAATGCCACGGCCAGTCCGGGCAGGACGGCGTGGCTGATGGCATCGCCCATCATACTCATGCGGCGGAGGAGTAGAAAGGTTCCCGGAAGCGCGCACGCCATCGCACATAACACTCCGACGGTGGTGATGTGGAAGTCGGTCGTGGTCCAGGTCATGGTTCTTAGAATCGTTTCGTGAAGCCGGTGAAGAAGCCAAAGTCTTCCGAGTCGTTGTTCAAGCCGCCTTGTAATCCGAAGTCGAGAATGAGGTGCTGATTGACCTGGTAATTCATCCCACCGGCAAGATAAGCCTCATAGGCATCTTCGCCCGCGATACCGATGTATTCCAGGTATGCTCCGGTGCGCTCGGTGAGACTGAATCCGAGGACGGCGGTGTGGAGGAATTCGAAATCGTGATTTTTCCCCTCAGCGACGTAGTCAAACTCCGCCATGAGCCCGAGGCCCACGGTTTCGCTGAGCTCGATTGAGAAGGGGATGATCAGGCCGCCTTCCCATTCGTCATTGCTCAATTCGGTCCCGGTCGGAATTTTCACGAAAGGCATCAGGGCGAGAGCGGTGTCTCCGCCATCATTACCCCAGAGATTCCACTTGAGACGCAGCGTAACATCTCCAAAGCCTTCGCCCGGCTCTTCACCTTCGGAGTAGAGATCGACCACGGTTTGAAAGTCGATATTTTGGGTGAGGCCTGTTTTGAAATTCAACTGCCCGAATGTGTAGGTGTCCGTGCCGCCATCACGACGCCAGTCGAATAATGAAGCTTCGATGGCGAAGCGTCCGGCATCCACGGTGATGGGGGACTCGGTAGCGTCTGGTCGATCTGGCGAGAGATCACGGAGGATTGAATCCGGGGTGGGATTGAAGAGGTGGTAATGGCTCTTTGACTCAATTTCTTTAGGAGGAAGTCTGGAGTTTGGAACCTTGGTTTGAGCAAAAGGTTCGAGGGCGTTCTCTTTTGTAAGGGGTGAAGGACTGGCTAGAATGGCGTCGATGGCTTGCTCTTTCAGCGACAGCAAGGTGGAGGTGGCCTCATCAGAGGTTTTGATGTTGGTTCCAAAAGCTCCGCATGGAAGCAAAGATAAGACGACTAGTTTCTTCATGTCGTAATAACGTGTGGTGATTCGATCACCGGCTTTTCTAGCTCAAGCGCTTTCTCCAGCTCGCGCACAATCTCTGGTTCCAACAAGTGCTCCACCATGTCAGCATCGCGGTCGACGTGGGAGGGGGCGATGTCGGCGTGAGTGATAAGATACATTTCCCAGAGGCGGTGATTTCGCGTGATGCGGGAGGCCTCTCCAAAGCCGGACTCCGAGAGGCAGATCTCGCCGGTGGGTCGGCGGACAATGTGGTCCTCGGCGTGGGCTTGGCGGATGAGTTTTGAAAGCTCACCCTTGCTCCAGTATCGATGCTTCCGCAAGGCCTCCAGCGGGATGGGGATGTTCTTGAGAATCTCCACGCCTTGGGTGTCTTCCAGAATTTCGTAGGTGGAACGCAGGATGTGCTGGCGGCCCACTTTTTTCTGGAGCTTCAGGTGCCTGAGGTAGCGCGGTAGAACTCCCCGCGCGGTTCCGAAGATCATACTGAAGAGGAAAATGGTGGCCGCGGCGATCACGATGATAGCACCTGCGGGGAGGCCGGGGAGGAGGGCCGAGGCCGTGGCGCCGAGCCATCCGGAGATCGCACCAATGAGCGCGGCCAGGACTAGTATATGGGTGAGCTTGTTCGTCCAAAATCGCGCCGCCGTCGCCGGGGTGATGAGGAAGGCGATGATGAGAATGAGTCCCACTGATTGCAGCCCCACCACTGTGACGGCGGTGACGAGCGCCATGAGGATGATGTCCAGCCAGAGGGTAGGCCATCCCTCGGTGGAGGCGAAATTGGAATCAAAACAGAGCAGGGTGAGCTCCTTTAGCAGGGCGAGGGTGGCGATGGTCGTCGCGATGAGGGTGCCGGTGATGAGCCAGAAATCCAGGAGCACCATAGAGGCGGTCTTGCCATAGATGAATGACTCCAGCCCAGCCGAACTCTGCCCGGGAATTTGTTGCACCATGCGGAGGATCGCAATGCCCAGGCCAAAGAAAACTGAGAGCACGATGCCCATCGCGGCATCGTCCTTCAGCCGGGTGGTCCGGCGAATCGCGAGCACCAGGAGCACGCCAAGCAGCCCGGTGATGGTGGCTCCAAGAAGCAGGCCGGGGAGGAATTTTCCGGTGATGCCCATTGCCGTCATGATGGCGAAGGCGATCCCGATTCCCGGCAGAGTGGCGTGCGAGAGAGCATCGCCGAGGAGCGATTGCTTCCGCAGCAGGAGGAAGCTCCCCACCAATCCCGCCGTGGCACCTAGAAAAGTCACGCCTCCGACGACGAGGCGCGTATTGTAACCCTTCAGGAAGAGGGTTTCGGTGAGAGCTGAGCCCAGCTCCGCGATGACACTAACGTCCCACATTTTTTAAGGCCTCGGCGACATCGTCGAGGAGGTTGAGCTTGCCTCCATAGGTTTTCTGGAGGTTCTCGCGGGTGAAGGTTTCAGGCGTCGGGCCGCTCGCTACGATGCGCATGTTCAGCAGGATGAGGTGATCGAAGTAGCGTGAAACTGTGGCGAGATCGTGATGCACGCATAAGACTGTTTTTCCGCGAGCGTTGAGGTTTTGCAGCAATTCAATGATGGCCTGCTCCGTCGCGGCATCGACGGCAGCGAAGGGCTCATCCATGAAATAAATCTCGGCATCCTGCACCAGGGCGCGGGCGAGGAAAACGCGCTGCTGCTGCCCGCCGGAAAGCTGGGAAATCTGCCGGTCCGCGAGGTGGCCAATGCCGACCTGCTCCAGTGCTTCGTGGGCCTGTTGTTTTTGCTGACGGCCCACGCGCTTGAACCAACCGAGCTTCCGGTAGGTCCCCATCGTGACGACATCCAGTGCACTCACCGGGAAGTCCCAATCGACACTTTCCCGCTGCGGGACGTAGGCAATGAGGTCTCGTTGTTCCTCATAAGGTTTGCCGTAGATGAGGACCTCGCCCGAGGTCTTCGGAATGAGGTCCAGACAGGCCTTCAGCAGGGTGGACTTACCGGCGCCGTTCGGCCCCACGATCCCCGCTAGCTTTCCTTCGGGAACATTGAGATCCAGATCCCAGAGTACCGGCTTGCGATGATAAGCCACCGTCAGGTCATGAACGGCGAGAGGATATTCGGGTGGATGTTCGGGGCGCATCGAGCTTAGCGGGAGAGCTTTTTGTTCAGGCCTTCCTTGGACACCGAGCCGCCAAGTGCAAGTGTGATGGTGGTGATATTGTGATCCATCATCCCGATGTAGGTGCCCTCGTAAGTGCCCGCCGGGCCCATGGCATCAGAGAAAAGCTTACCGCCGATCTTCACCTCATGTCCCTGTGCTTTCGCTCCTTCAATGAGGGCCCGCACCGTTTTATCGGAGACCGAAGTTTCCACAAAGACGGCCGGGATTTTCTTTTCCACCAGGAAATTGACCAGTTCGCTGATCCTCGCGTTTCCCGCTTCGGACTCGGTCGAGATCCCCTGAATTCCCATTACCTTCAGGCCGTAGGCGCGGCCGAGGTAGGAGAAGGCATCGTGTGCGGTTACCAGCACGCGCCGCTCCGGTGGGATGGTGGAGAGTGCCATCTGGGCGTAGGTCTGTAGGTCGGTGAGCTCTTTTCGGTAATTTTCGAAGCGCTTCGAATAGTGGTCAGCATTGTCAGGATCGAACTCCGCGAGCTTCTTCTGAATGCCTTCCGCGACCCGACTCCAGATTCCGACATCCATCCAGAGGTGGGGATCGGCATGCTCTTCGCCTCCAATGAGCTCCACGTCCTCCAAACCTTCCGCGACCGCCATCGTCGGGTGGCCGGCTTCGCGTCGGTTGTCGAGCACCGTGCCCATTTTACCTTCCAGTAGGAGGCCGTTATAAAGCACGAGCCGGGAGGACTTGATCTTCTCAGTATCACCGGCGGTGACATTGTAGGAGTGGGGATCGGTGCCTTCCTTAATGAGGGCAATGACGTCCTGTTTGTCTCCAGCGATTTCCTGAGTGACATCGGCGATCATTCCCACTGTCGCAATAATTGGCCCGTCCGTGGCCTGTTCTTTTTTCTTGGTGCAGGCCGTGATTGAAAGAGCAGCAACGAGGAGGAGGAGAGTCTTCATGGGTCTTTTTTAGGTGGTGAACTTTGAGTTGTCAAAATTGAAATTTTGAATACTCCTAATCGTTCAATAAGCTATTGAGCAGGAGAGGTTTTTCCGAGCCTTGGTAAAGCGGATAGAGCACAAGCGCTGCTTACCCAGCACTTCAAGGAAGGTGCCCTGAGGTGATGCCATGATCGAATTTCCGGCATCAGAGATCTGGAATATCCTGGACTCAAATTGCGCGACCACTCTGTCATGCGTTCCTGACGAAGAGCCAAAAAAAGAGCACCCGGGAAGGGTGCTCTTTAAAAGAACTGCTGCTGTCAGGGACTTAGGCTTCCGCCAGCTCTTTCTTGCTCAGGTCGTCTCCGGTGTAGCCATTTTCCTCGGCATACTTCCGGACGTCCGCAGTGATCTTCATCGAGCAGAAAGTCGGTCCGCACATTGAGCAGAAGTGGGCTGTCTTGGCACCTTCAGCGGGGAGGGTTTCATCGTGGAAATCGATGGCGCGGGCCGGATCCAGTCCGAGGGCGAATTGATCTCTCCAGCGGAATTCGAAACGCGCTTTAGAGATCGCATTGTCACGTTCCTGCGCGGCAGGGTGACCTTTCGCGAGGTCGGCAGCGTGGGCCGCGATCTTGTAGGTAATGACTCCTTCACGAACATCATCACGATTCGGCAGGCCAAGGTGCTCCTTCGGTGTGACATAGCAAAGCATCGCACAGCCATACCAGCCGATGTTCGCCGCTCCGATGCCCGAGGTGATGTGGTCGTATCCCGGCGCGATGTCGGTGGTTAGCGGCCCGAGCGTGTAGAAGGGGGCTTCGTGACACCAGTCGATCTGCTTTTGCATGTTCTCCTCGATGAGCTGCATCGGCACGTGGCCGGGGCCCTCATTCATGACTTGGCAACCTTTTGCCCAGGCCCGCTTGGTGAGCTCGCCCTGCACTTCCAGTTCGGCAAGCTGGGCGTAGTCATTGGCATCCGCAATGGAGCCGGGGCGGAGTCCGTCGCCGATGGAGAAGGAGACATCGTAAGTCGCGCAGATGTCGCAGATGTCATCCCAGTGAGTGTAGAGGAAGTTCTCGGCATTGTGGTGGAGAGCCCACTTCGCCATGATGGAACCACCCCGCGAGACGATTCCCGTCATGCGACGCGCGGTGTGTGGGACGAAGGCCTTCAGCACGGCGGCGTGGATCGTGAAATAATCCACCCCCTGTTCGGCCTGCTCGATCAAGGTGTCGCGGAAGAGCTCCCAGGTGAGGCTTTCAATCTGTCCGTTCACCTTCTCGAGTGCCTGATAGATCGGCACTGTGCCGATGGGGACGGGGGAGTTGCGAATGATCCACTCGCGAGTGGCGTGGATGTTTTTGCCGGTGGAAAGATCCATCACGGTGTCGGCACCCCACTTGGTGGCCCACTGCATTTTCTCGACTTCCTCATCGATGGTCGAGGCCACTGCGGAGTTGCCGATGTTGGCATTGATTTTCACGAGGAAATTCCGCCCGATGATCATGGGTTCGTTTTCCGGGTGATTGATGTTGGCGGGGATGATTGCCCGACCGCGCGCCACCTCCGAGCGCACGAACTCAGCCGTGATCAGCTTCGGGATCTCCGCACCGTAGGTCTGACCCGGGTGCTGGTGATTCATCACGTTTCGCGAGACCTGCTTCAACGGGTCGATCTCACTGGGGCGGGGCATTTCGTATCCTTCAGGAGTGGAGTTTTTCTGACGAATGAACTCCTTAATCTGATCCGAGGCATCATCCGGAAGTTCATCCAGGCTGGGGTAGCGGTCGTGGATCGTCTTGAAGTCCTCGATGCGTCCGTTGTTCTCGCGGATCGCGATGTATTCCATTTCCGGAGTGATGATGCCTTGATCGGCATACCACTTTTGCGTCACGGGCTTGCCGGTGGACTTGAGCGGCTTGCGCTTCAGGCCGGGGTATTCCTTGAGCTTGTTTTTGGCGGCCTTAGACTCGTTGTATTTTTCGGCGTGGGCTTCGGAGAGGTAGCCATTATCGATCGCCTTGATCTCGCGGCCCTCGTATTCCTCTACATCTCCGCGCTCCAGGATCCAGTCACGCCGCAGGGCGGGGAGGCCCTCGCGGACGTTTCCGGTGAAGGCTGGATCACCCCAGGGACCGGAGCAGTCATAAACCCGGATGGGGGGATTCTTCTCAATGCGTCCGTTCTGGTGCTCCGTATCGGAAAGGCGAATTTCGCGCATCGGCACTTTCACTGAGGAGTGAATCTTCCCATCCACATAAACGCGGGTGGAATTAGGGAAGATCGTGGGATCCTTGGCGATGGCATCGAGTTCAGCGGAGTTGTCGATATCCTCGACGAAGTTGCCGGTGTAATCGCTGCGCTGTTTTGAGTTTTCGGGCGTGAGGCCGTTTTCGTCTGGAGAGATCATGGAGAAAGTTGGAAGTGTTCGGTTTTTGAGTTCGGAGCGAAAAAAAGCCTGTCGGCTTTACTGAGAAAGCAACGACAGGCGTGAGAAAGATTTTGGTCTGACTCCCGGAGGTGAATCCGGTGGTGAGGGTATGATCTCAGGATCATCGTATCGATGAAACACCCCTGTCTCTGTGAGCGGAACGGTGGGGGGCGATGGCAGATTTGTCAAATGAGGAAAGGGTCAGGCTGATTCAGCCATCATCATATCCATCCTTGAGCTTGTCGGTTCTCGCCGCCAATCTTCGCCGCAGATGCTGCGGGGATTGATGACGTTTTCCGGGTTCACCTTGATGAGCCGCCTTCTGGGATTTCTTCGGGATATTCTCATCGCCGGACTGGTGGGAACCAGCGTGGTCGCGGATGCCTTTAATGCCGCCTTCCGCTTCCCGAACATGTTTCGCCGCATCTTCGGGGAGGGAGCTTTTAATTCCGCCTTCGTCCCGCTCTTCGGAAAACGGGTCGCGGAAGATGGGCGTTATTCCGCGATTCGCTTCGCCAATAATGCCTTTTCCGTTCTCTTCCTCGTTCTTGGCGTCCTGACCATCATCCTCATCCCTCTCATGGCGTGGATCATGCTCGCCGTGGTGCCGGGCTTTCTCCCGCAGTTCGATCAATCACTCTCCTCTCAACAAGCCGAATTTCGCATGGCCCTGCGTGGAGCGAAGGCTGTTTACATGCAGGTCGACGGTGATCCGGCGGAGGTCAAATTACAGAATCTTCAGCTCATCGAGCGTGGCACGCCACCGATGGGAAAGGTTTTGGGCGAGGTCTTCGGCGGTGAAGTTCAGGCAGTCGGCGAGACCATCCCGCTGGCTTCAGTGGTCGAGGATGGTTTACAGAGGGACTCCTACGGCGATGTCACAGCGGCGGACCTCATTGAAAACGGAGTTTGGAAATTCGGAGCCGATGGCCTGCTCGAAGTCCCGTTACCGATGAATCACGACTTCGCGATTCTTGAAGGCTCGGCCTCTGGAGCAGGAGACTTGCAGGTCTATCGCAATGATCCCGTGGCCTTCGATCTCACCGTGTTGCTGTCCAAGATCACCTTCGTTTATCTCCTTTGCATGGCTCTGGTGGCCCATCTCAGCGGGGTGCTGACCACCTTGAAGAAGTTCGCCGCTCCCGCTTTTTCTCCGGTCTTGCTCAACGTCATCTTCCTCCTCGGGCTCCTGATCTTCGCTCGCTTCACCGAATCGCGCGAAGCCAAGGGCCTCCTTCTAGCCTGGTGTGTGGCCATCGCGGGCTTCGTCCAACTTGGTCTCCTCTGGTGGACCTGCCGCCGTGCCGGACTTCCGGTAGCCTTGCAAAAACCGGTCTTCGACCCCTCGATCAAACGCCTCTTCATCCTGATGGGCCCCGGCGTGATCGCCGCTGGAATTCAGCAAATCAATCTCCTCATTGGAGGCATCATTGCCTCGTTCCAGCAGGGTGCCATCTCCATGCTTTACTACGCCGACCGGGTCTATCAGCTCCCCTTGGGCATGATTGGCATTGCCTTCGGTATGGTCCTGCTCCCCGAAATTACCCGTCTCCTCAGCGGTGGCAAGGAAGGCGAGGCTTCCGAGACAATGCGGAAGGGAATCGAACTAGCCATGCTCATCACCGTCCCGGCGGCCATCGCTTTCATGACCATTCCGGGCGAAATCATCTCCGTCCTTTTCGAGCGGGGAGCATTTTCCCATGAGGACTCGGTCAAGACCGGCCAGGCCCTCGCGGCCTTCGCTATCGGCTTACCCGGCTACGTCCTTATTAAGGTGCTCCAGCCCGGCTACTTCGCTCGGGAAGACACCCGCTCGCCCATGAAAATGGCGGGCATTACCGTCATCGTGAACATCGTGGTGAGCTTGCTCCTCTTTCCGTTTTTCCAGCATGTCGGCATTGCCGTCGCGACTTCGGTGGCCGCTTGGGTCAATGTCTTCCTACTCTGGTTCGGGCTGCGTGGCTTTGTCACGCTCGATTCTGAAAGCCGCCGCCGCCTGCTCGGCATGGTCATCGCTAGTGTCATTATGGCGTTGTGCCTGGTTGTGGCAAAACACTTCCTCGGAGGCTGGCTCGTCGCCGACTTCTGGCAAAAAACCATCGCCCTAGCCATACTGATCAGCTTCGGACTCACCGTTTACATCGCTGGTGTCCTCGGCATGAAAGTCACCAGTCTCCACGAACTGAAAAACTCCTTCCGGAAGTAGGACGCGGGATCGATTATACCGACTCCAGAATGAGGTTTCCGTAAGCAGTCGGATCTCCGGTGCGAATGAGGCCAATCGCTTGGGGCACCTTCTTTTTAAATTCGTCGTGATCAAGGCGGGTCACCTGCAGGCCATCGTGCTTCTCCTTGAAAGCATCGAATTTCGACTGATAGAGATCGATGGTCTCCTGCGGATTGGTATCCAGAAATTGCTCTGCCTGCCAGATGTGACCGACTAGGAAGTTGGGAGCGAGTAAGTCGAGAAGGTCGGTAATTTTGGGAATGCCCTTGGTCAAGGTCAGGTCGATGACCTCGATCTCAGTCCAATAAGGAAAGGCCCAGTCGGAGATGACGAGGGTGTTGGTGTGGCGGATTCGGGAGAGGAGGTGATTGACGGCAGGATTAAGAATTCCGTTTTGGAGCATGATTATCGGTTGTCGGTTATTGAGTCATAAAGTGAAGCCTGTCTCGGCTCCCAATCAGACCGAAAGATCAGGGTAGGAGCCGAGGATTTTCACCAGCGAGCAGTGGGTCTCGAGGGTATCGAGAGCCTTTCTGACTTCCGGATCCTCGCAGTGGCCGGCGAGGTCGACATAGAAGATGTATTCCCAGTCCTTTTGTTTGGAGGGACGGGATTCGATCTTGGACATATTGATCTCAAAGGAATCAAAGGCCTGCAGAGCCTTAACCAGCGAGCCAGGTCGATCATGGACCGAGAAGAGGATACTGGTGCGATCCTTTCCAGTTGGTGGGCAGGTCTCTTCGCCGATGACGAGGAAGCGGGTGGTATTGGTGGCGCGATCCTGAATGGCTTCATCGAGCATAGTGAGTCCATAGAGCTCGGCCGCGAGCGGGCCACCCATCGCGGCAGCTCCTTCCGAGGCGCGGTCGTGCGCGATTTCGGCAGCTTTTGAAGTGGAGGAGACATTGACCAAATCAGCGTCCGGGAAATTCTGGAGAATCCACTGGCGGCACTGGCCGAAGACCTGTGGATGGGAGTAAAGAGTTTTGATCTCTTCACGAGGAATGGCTGCCATGAGGCCGTTTTCGATACGTAGGAGGATTTGCGCGCAGATGCGAAGAGGGGATTCTACGAAGAGATCGAGAGCGTGAGAGACGGCTCCTTCGGTGGAATTTTCAATGGGAACCACTCCGTAGGAGGCCTTTCGCCGCGTGACGGCATCGAAGACTTCGGCAAAGTTGGCCAGCGGTTGATATTCGACGGAATGGCCAAATTTTTTGATCGCGGCCTGATTGGTCCAAGTCCCCATCGGTCCGAGGTAGGCGATTTTCAGCTCGTCTTCCAGATGAAGTGCCATCGACATGATCTCGCGATAAATGGCGCGGACGGAATGATCGGGAAGGCGGCCCGCGTTCTTCTTTTCGAGAGCTCTGAGGAGGGAGTCTTCGCGTTCCGGAGCGTAGATTTGTAATCCTTCCTTCTTCTTAATAACTCCGACTTCATGGACGGCCTTAGCGCGCTCGGCGAGCAGGTCGAGAAGCTGAGTGTCGATCCGGTCGATCGTTTTGCGGATGTCGTCGAGAGGCATGTTTTCGGTGACCGTGATGGGTTATTCCTCTTCGTCGGACTGCGTCGTTTCCTCTGCTGCCTCGGTCGGCTTCTCGATGGCGCTCAGTGCGAGCTGCGTCTCGACCTCCTGAGTGGTGGCATTGGGAATGGGTGCCTCTTCCCCATCTTCAGGCTTGGGCTCGTCTTCCTCAGTCCCGTCCGGAAGCTCGACTTTGCGAAGTTCTCCGATGTTCGGGAGCTCCTCAATGTCGCTGATGCCGAAGTGCTCCAGGAAAAGCTCGGTGGTGGCGTAGAGCAGAGGCCGGCCGGGGAGGTCGGCCCGGCCATCGATTTTGACCAGTTCACGGTCCAGGAGCTTTTGCAGCATTCCGTCGCAAGAGACTCCGCGCACCGCTTCGAGGGCGGATTTGGTGACTGGCTGGCGGTAGGCAATGATGGCCAGGGTCTCCATGGCAGGCGGGCTGAGTCGTTCGGGTTTGCGGCCCGGGAAAAGGAGCCGGACGAAGCCTGCATAGTCCGCCTTGGTGAAGATCTTCCAGCCTTTGGCCCGCTGTGCGATGATGAAGGAACGATTGGACGACTCGTAAGTTTTATTGAGTTCGTCCAGCGCGGTCGTGATTTCCTGTTCGGTAATGGTGGCCAGGGCATCGAGATCCAGCGCTCTCTCAGGACTGTCGGCTGAGGGGGCATTTTCAGGATTTTCGGTGATGGAGTCCTCGGCAAATTCAGCCGCCCGCGCACGGATGAGCCGGGCAATCTCCGAGGAGGGCAGGGGAGTCTCAGAGGCGATGAGGAGGGATTCGATGATGGAGGATAGATCCATAAGGCGGGCGTAGACTAGAAGGGCGTGGCGAGAATTCAAGAGCCTGGTGGTTTCGTGTCAAATTCGAGATGGAAAATCAGCTTGCGCCGTCGCTAGAAACTCTCTAATGGTCCCGCCCTCTCGAAAATGTGGGAACTCCGAGTCTCTCTCATTTCAAAAATCTCTCCACTCATAGAATATTTCCCTTCATGGCTAAGAAAGTTTCAAAAAAGAAGACTGCGAAAAAGGCTGCAAAAAAAGCACCTGCAAAAAAAGCAGTGAAGAAGGTCGTCAAAAAGGCTGCAAAAGTTGCCAAAAAAGCTGTGAAGAAAGCCCCATCTAAAAAGGCTGCGAAGAAAGTCACCAAAAAAACGGCCAAGAAAACCACTAAAAAGGCAGCCAAGAAGGTCGCTAAGAAAGCGGTAAAGAAGGTTGCTAAAAAAGCGACGAAGACGGTCACGAAAAAAGCGGCTAAGAAAGTCATAAAAAAGGCCGCCAAGAAAGCAACACCGGCCAAAAAGACTGTCACAAAGGCGGCTAAAAAAGTTGCGAAGAAAGCCCAGATCAAGGTCGCCGAGCCCGCTCCGGCGAAGCCGATTGCCAAAAAGGCTGTCAAGCGGGCCCGCAAGGCTACCAAAGTCGAGGAAGACCTCCCGCCCGTCGTGGTGAAACGCCGCTACGTGAAGCCGGAAACGGTTGCCAAGCTCAGCCTGTTCCAAAAAAAGCAGCAGCAGCGCCTCCTGGATCTCCGCGATCAAATCACCGACTCGATGTATGGCATCCAGAATGACACCATCAAGAATAGTGCCGAAAACACCGACACCGGTGGCGGCGGAATGCACCAGGGAGATGCCGGATCGGATGCTTATGACCGCGATTTCGCGCTGACCATGCTTTCGAAGGAGGCGAACGCTCTCGGTGAGATTGAGGAAGCCCTCCAGCGTCTGGAACTCGGCACTTACGGGATCTGCGAAGAATCCGGCGAAAAAATTCCGAATCCGCGCCTTGAGGCCATGCCCTTCGCTCGGCTCACCGTGGAGTGCCAGGCGCGACGCGAGAAGGAGCACTCCAAAAGCGATTTTAGCAGCCGGGAATACGGATTTAATTAGAGCTTACCGAAACGATCCGAAGCAGACTGCCTTCATTGATTTTCACATGCCCTTTGGAGGCAGGCTTCTCCGCTGGAATGATCCCGTGGAGCGAGATCGAAGAGGTCTACAAAACAAAAAGAGCCCTGCGAAAAAGCTCTCTTTGATCCGTCCGTGATGTTGCATTTTCGCAGATGGCTCCGCGTCTCTTTGCGGATTCCTTTCCCTCAACCTGCTTTTCGAAAATTCCCTGACCGCTAAGCCGGACCGAAGTAGATTCCCAGCTGTTTGGCCAGGTTGTTCAGCCGCTTTTCCTCTCGCTTGTCGATGAGGACTAGGGAGAGACCTTTTTTGCCGGCACGGGCGGTGCGGCCGCTGCGGTGGGTGTAGTATTCGTCCTGCTCGGGGAGCTGGTGGTGGACGACGAAGGAGAGATCGGCAACATCAATGCCGCGGGCGGCGACGTCAGTGGCGATGAGGAACTGGGTTCGTTCTTTTTTGAAGGCGCGCATCACCTTATCGCGTTCCCACTGGGTGAGATCGCCCTGTAGGACGTCCACGCTATGGCCTTCCTTCTTGAGCTTCTTGCCGAGCATGTCGCAACCGTCCTTGGTTCGGCAGAAGATGAGGCCGCGCTTTTCGTCCTGACGGGAGAGGAATGCATCAATGAAATCCGTTTTGTCTTCCTTCGCGACGACGGCGTAGCGGTGATCAATGTCACGATTCACGACGCTCTTGGAGCCAATTTTCACCGTTTTCGGCTCTGGTGCCATGCACACTTTGACGAGCTCTTTCAGGGCATCGGGGAAGGTGGCCGAGAAGAGCCAGGTGGCCTTGCGGTTTTTGGTGATCTCGATGGCGTCTTTAATCTGTGGTTTGAAACCCATGCTGAGCATCTCGTCCGCTTCATCGAGAATGAGATACTGGACGTGCTCTAGGTTCACGGCCCGGCGTTGCAGGAGGTCATAAAGCCGGCCGGGAGTGGCGACGAGAATCTGGGTCGGGCGGCGGAGGCGGGCGATCTGAAGGTCAATCTTATCCCCACCGGCGACCACTTCCAGGAAGGTGCGTTCGTCGGCGTATTTGGTGAACTTGAAGAGAGCCTTGCCGATCTGCTTCGCGAGTTCACGAGTCGGGGCGAGAATGAGTGCCTGGATATGTTCCTTCTTGCCGGAAATTTTGGTGAGAAGCGGCAATCCGAAAGCCGCGGTTTTGCCGGTGCCTGTCTGGGCCTGTCCGACGAAATCATGCCCTTTTTCCAAAAGATAAGGGATGGATTGGGCCTGGACGGGGGTGGGTTTCCGGATGCCGAGTTCATCAAGTCCTTTGACGAGATCGGCAGGGACGCCCAGAGATTGAAAGTCGCTCACGGATGACGGTCTAGGGTGAGGGTTGCGGAAGGTCAAGGATTGCGAGCGGTGGGGAATAGGACGCAATGGCCGAGGTGCCTTGGTAGTGAGCTTTTGGAAGTTGGCTGTTAGTGTGCCTACCGCAGGGGAGCTAAGAGTTGACTTCGTAGCACCTTTCGCCCGCTTCTAGATCGGCCATTCTGGCCTTCACGGCTTGCCCTGAAAGATCCTCCGTCCCGACCAACTGCGACCGGGACGGAGAAATGGCTTTCAGCAAGCGTCAGGTAAATAACGCTCGTCACCCTTAATTAGTCTGTTTTTGCTCAAGAGTTACGGCTTTTTAGAAAATTCGTGTATTTTCCTGTCAGGCTGGTCTGATCGCTTCTTCGATGAAGCTCAAAATTTCCTTCCTGCCTTCGCGATTTGTTGAGGAGCTTTGGAAGACGATGGGTTCGCCTTCCGCAAATTCCTTCATGCTGTCGGTGAAGAGTTCGATGTTCTTCTGAACGACCTTTGGTTTGACCTTATCGGTCTTGGTGAAGATGAGCGCAAATGGGATATTATTCTCAATGATCCACTGGACAAAGCGGAGATCCAGTTTCTGGGGAGAATGCCGGGAGTCGATGAGAACGAAAGTGCCGATGAGGTTCTCGCGTTTCAGGATATATTCGGAGACGAACTCGTTAAATTCCCCACGCATAGACTTTGAAACCTTTGCGTAGCCATATCCGGGGAGGTCAACAAGGGTCCACGCCTTGTTAATCTTGAAGAAATTAATCTCACGAGTTCGGCCAGGGGTTTTCGAGACTCGGGCGAGGGTGTCCTTGTTGGTGAGGGTATTGATCAGCGATGATTTACCGACATTCGAGCGGCCGATGAAGGCGAATTCAGGAAGTTCCGTCGACGGGCAATCGGCGAGGGCGACTGCTGCTTTGGTGAAAGTTGCCGATTGAATCCGCATGAGTCGGAAGGTAACGGGGAAGAAAGAGGGGGACAATTCATTCCCCTAATTCCTCACTGAGTTTCATGTGGAGGAATCCTTTCTCAGGATTAGCGGGAGGCAGGATGCGGAGATCATTGCCATCATCATCTGGGCGACCGTCGGGCTCCGGGTAGCCGAGAAGGTCTAAAGCCACAGCCCCAATTCCGAGTAGCACGGCGAGACGGCTGATAACTTGGATCAGGTTCCAAGCAGGATTCCTTCGTGTTGAAGGAGCTTCCGTTTAATTTCAAGCCCGCCTCCAAACCCCACGAGTTCTCCGTTTTTTCCGATGACCCGATGGCAGGGGACGATGATGGAAATCGGGTTAGCACCGTTCGCGGTGCCTACGGCGCGGACCGCTTTCGGGTTGCCTAGATTCTCAGCCAGCTCGCCGTAGCCCATGGTGGTTCCGTAGGGGATTTGGCTCAATTGCCGCCAAACATCACGGCGGAAAGCCGTGCCTTTGGCGTCCAGGGGCACGGTAAATTTCTCCCGCTGACGGGCAAAGTATTCTTCCAGCTCGGAGGTCGCGAGCTGGAGAAATTTGTTTCTGGGATCCTCCTTCGGTAGTGTCGTCGGTTCGATTCGATGCCCGAAGTAAACTCCGCAGAGGCCCTTCTTCGAGGCCAGGAGATAAAGAGGGCCAAGAGTGCTCTGAATTTTCAGATGAGAGATCGCGTGATCCGGGGCATGGTCTTTCTTCTTCTCCTTACGTGGCTGTTTTTTTGCGGTTCCAGCCTTCGTGCCGGGAGCCGTCCGCTTGTGGCCAAAGTATTTTTCGCTCCGGTATCGTAGCCAGATACGGAGCTGCTCCGGGACCTCATTCCGCTCTTCCTTGGTGAGCGTTTCATAGAGGTTGAGGGCGCGATCACGCATGCGGCGGCAGGCGGCGTTTTCATGCGCGTCCCATCGCTTTTTCGCTTCACGAATGAGCGAGTTCACTTCCTTGATGAGATCGCGGCGGGTGGTCATTGGTTTATTGGGAAACGCGCAGGACGCGGTAGAAGAGGATGTCGCCATCCGGGGTGATCATCGCCGAGTTAGTCCCATCCGGTCCCCCGGTGATGGTGGGCCCGTTGGCAGGACTCCAGGGGAGTTTGAGGTCGGGGCTGGATTGAATGAGATACGTCGCTCCGGGAACCGAGTCCCAAGTCAGCGTGAAGGTTCCTGCTGTCTCACCGGGTGTCAATGCCGCGCTGAAAGATGCCGGTTCCGGGACCTCACCCATTGCGAAGATCCGCATGTCCATCCCCAAGTCGGAGCTGGTATCGCCGTTATTGTGCAGGCTCACCGCGACGCGGACCGGAACTCCAGCCGGGAGGTTTTGATCCAGAGCGACGGCATACTGGGCATGGGTTTCGGTGGGGCGGTCATCTACGACCGGGGTCACGGCGGTCAGAGTCCAGTCATCGGCATCTTCGGTGGGATCGACGTTAATTCGGGCGGCCTCCTCATCATTAATATAAATGATGGCCCCGTCATCAAAGAGCCCTTCAAAGCCAAGATGACGGACCGCATTTTCAGGAGTAAAGAGGGTGCGGAAGTAGGCCACATTCCGATCTCCACGGTCAGGGAGGTCTTCGCCATTCGGATCAACAGCCTCCCAAATTTCGGTGACGATCGGAGAGGCATTGACTCCGCCGTAGCCGAGTGGGGCAGGGGAAGGGCCGAGGAATGTGGGACCATTGTAGCCGATGGGATTCCGCCAAGTGTCGTAGAAGGCAGGATCCAGATCAGCGGGATCGACCGGTTCCGTTTGGCTGTCGACCGCGATGAGATGCTCCCAATCACTCCCGGCTGGGAGAAGGAGAGCTGTAGGTTCGAGCGGACTGTATCCTTCTTCGAGGGTCAGATTGACCTGTCCCACCTGGCCATCTTCGCCATCCACCGCGATGTAATAAGTCGTCCCTGCCGTAACGGTAAACTCGACGCGTGCATTCTCAAAAAAGAGCTCTGAATCCGCGATGCTGGAGGCTTCCTCAGTATAGGTTTCGTAGCGTCTCACCGGGGTCAGGGCATCGACGCTCTCTCCAGTGTAGATCGCGAGTAGCGGAGTGAACGCAGTGGAATCGGCGCTGATCGCCAGTCGTCCGTCACTGATCGCAGTGTATTTCCACCAGAGCGAAGCTCCGCCGGGCTGATCAGCGTGGTCCGGCTCGCCTGCCTCCTTAAAAGCTCCGGGCATGCCGAGATTGTTGTCACTGATACCGCTAATGCTGATGGGAAGGTCCCCGGTGATTTCGCTGGCATCCGTGAAGAGATCATTCGGGGGTAGTAGCTCCTCCACTGATTCGATCTCCAGGCCGAAGCCGATGTCAGAGCTGGAAGAGGAAGAATTGTGCAATGAAACCGCTACCGTCACCGGGACGTTTGGGGCGAGATCGACCGCTGCAAAAAATCGGGAAGGATTGTCCTCATCACCATTATTGTTGGCCCTCAGGGCCCAGGTATCCGGGAAATCACCCACCTGAAAGCGGGTCAGCTCCTGACCATCGAGATAGACCACCACGCCATCATCAATGACGCCGGTGAACTTGAGATTCGAGACCGCCTCAGTCGGAGTGATCGTAGTGCGGAAGTAAACAGTCAGCCGAGCCCCTTCCGGTGGCTCATCCTCTGATTCACTGCCGTCGGGATTCCAGACATTGACGGTGATCGTCTCGGAATCAATGGAACCGTATCCGAAGTATCCCGAGCCAGTCAGAAATGGTGGGCCACTGTAGCCCACCGGATTCTGCCACGTCGTGTTGAAGTCCGGATCGATCGTCGCGGGATCGCGCGGGACCGAATCGACCCGATAGAGCAGGTAGTTCCAAGAGTCAGCGGTAGCTTGCAGGATCTCTCCAAAAACCGGCGAGACGCTGAGGGCAGCTAGCGAAAAAAATAAGGGGCGGATATTCATGATGTTGACGCATATCGAAATATCACCAAGAGGTCCGCCCTAAAATTTATGGGGGGGAATTGCTCCGCTACTTCACCGCACTCACTTTAAAAGTGTATGCGTAGTTGCATGGCATACGGGAGGGGTTGACCTTCGGCATGGTGATGACGAGGTGTGCTCCGTCCTGCTTCCACTGCAGATCGCCATTCGCACCGAGGAATGTGACCTTGGCCCCTTCCTTCGCGGTGATGTTTTTCAGGACCAATTGATCATCTGGGAAGACCGGGCAGATCGCGTAGAGAGCCTCACCTTTGCGGGTGAAGAGAGCCTCCTTACGTGCCTTGCCCGGATCGGGGTTCTTGAGGAGCTTATTGACATCATACTTCACGCGGTAGTTTCCGTGCTTCAGTTCCTGAATCTTACCATCGGTCCATTGGCAGGACTCCGAATGAGTGGTAGTGCCGTAGATGGCCTCGCCATTCACCTCCAGCCAGTTGCCGATTTCGGCCAGTCGCTCCTCCATGAGTGGGGGAATGCGTCCGTCTCCGGTTGGTCCGATATCGAGAAGGAAATTGCCGCCCCGTGAGACGATATCGATGAGCATGTAGGTCAGAGCTTCGCTGGAGTTATAGTCCTCGAAGCGCTCCGCCTTGCTGTAGCCAAAGGAGTGCGCCATCCCGCGATTCTCTTCCCAGGCATTTTCGGCATTTGGGAGGCCGGCACCATACTCGGTGGTGTAATAGCCGCCGTGCTTGTGGCGATCTCCCTTACCCCAGCGATCATTGATAACCACGTGATTCTTCACTTTGGACTCATTGAAGAGCCAGGTGAGAACCTCTGCAGAGCGCCAGGTAGTCGCAGGATGGTCCCACTCACCGTCCACGAAGATAGCGTTCGGCTCGTACTTGGTGACGATGTCTTTGAACTGGGGAACGAGAACCTTATCCACGAAAACGTGTGGATCTGCCTTATAGAGAGGATTGAACCACTCATAGATCGAGAAGTAGAGGCCCATCTTCACATCGGTCTTATTGACTGCCTCGGTGAGTTCGCCCACGAGATCGCGGCCGGGGCCGGAGTTCGTGGAGCTCCATGGACGACCCCATGATCGGTCGGCTTCCTTCGAGGGCCAGAGGCAATAACCGTCGTGATGCTTGGCCGTCAGGACGACATACTTTGCGCCGGAATTCTGGAAGGTCTTGGCCCATTGGTCGGGTTGGAACATCTCACATTTGAACTCCTTGACGAAGTCGGGGTAGGTATAAAGCGGTCCATATACTTCGTTGTGGAAGGCTTTCACTTCCTTGTGCGCTGCGCGCTTCGGATTGGCGAGGTCCATCCAATACCATTCGGAGTAGGTCCCTTTTGAGGCGCCGTCCTTGTCTTTGTAAACCTTGGAATAAGCGGGGACGGAATACGGCCCCCAGTGAATAAAAATTCCGAACTTGGCATCACGCCACCATTTAGGCGTTTCGCGGGCGTCGATGGCCTTCCACTGCTCGGCTTCTTTCTTGGCCTTCTGGTCTTTTTCGGTATTGACTGACTTATCCTGCTGGGCGGAAAGCGGTGCGAGAGAGGCTAGGGACAGGAGTCCGGTCAGGGCGTATTTATTCATGAGGACTGGCATTTTCTGGTGCCGATCCTGTCGTTCCCGTCAGAGTGGGTCGAGGTGAAATATGACTGTCTTTGCGACTGAAGGGAGTAATTACAGAACTAGTGTTCCGAAAAACTTAAACTGGTGGATAGATCCGCTGGAGATTTTTGGGAGCGCAAGGAGGAATTCTTGCAGTGAATCGGGATTCTTAGAAAGGATGACGACGCGGCGATCGCGAAAATACACAAGGGGATATTCGTCAGTTTAAGGTTTTCGGAGCACTAGGGCACGGTAGGATGGGAAATCTCTCGGAAGATCTTTTGTAGCTCCTCGGCCTTTTCATATTTCTTCTCCATTCTTTCGGCCATCCGCTCCCACTTCTTCATCGTGTGATTCCTTTTCGGATGATAAAGATTCCCATGTTTGGTGTATTGGCGGCGGGAGAAATTTGCGAGGGCCTCCAGTCCTTCCAGATGAGCCTTCGCTCCTTCTTTTTCCAGTAGGGCATTGTGCAGTTTCTCGATTTCGGTCTTAAATTCACCACTGAGAGAGCATCGTTTGACCAGCATTTCGGTTAGAAAGATAGCCTCGCCCTCGGAGGTGTCGGCGAGGTCGGTGATCCATGGGAGAAAGCGTTTCTCAAACTCCTCCGCCTCCTTGGATCGGGAGGCCTTCCCACCGTAAAGTCCCTGAGTATACATCCACATCATGCCCAGTGTCACGGTGTCACGATTCGGGAAGACGTGTCCTCCCGGGTGGATGTAATGAACCCCCCGGTCGCCAAATTTTGCGGCGGCCCACGCAGTGAGGTAGCGATTATAGTCCATCGCTCCACCGGCCATGAAATGATGTCCGGGATTGTTCCCGGTCATGTCTGGGGTGAAAAATCCGGAGATCGTGAAGGTCCCCACGCTATTCATCTTGAGTGAATTCCAAAAGGCCGCAGCCGCACCGCTGTCATTACCGCCGTAGTGCACGGCGTCACCATTGAGGGGGAGTTTTACCTTCGCGTGGCGGAGGGCATCATTGGCATGCGCGAGGTTATTGATCAATGTCACCTCCTTCTCCTTCTTGGCTTCTACCGGGACAATGAGGACCATCCCAGCGAGGTCGGCTGCTTCCACGAGGTGTCTGAGCGTATCCGCCTTGCCGCCGTTATTTTGCGTCCAAATCATCACCGAGGCCTTAATGTCCTTCTGGAACTCCTCCGGCTGGTAAATGTAATAACTCGTGGACGGGGTGGCCTTGACTGGTCCGGTTAACTCGCCAGGTGAAAAGGTCAGCTTTTCAAAGCCGTCATCCCGATCATCGTCGTCATCCAGATCTTCATCATCTTCAATTTCCTCTTCATCAATCTCATCCCGCTCGGCGCGGAAAAAGAGGCGGAGGAATTCCTGATCGTCCTTCGAAAGCTTCCGGAGGTGAATATTGATCGTCTTTCCTTCATCAGTCTCCAGCGTCACCATATCGCGGTCGGTGAGATCGGTGGCCTTCGCCGTGATCTTTGTGCCTTTAACAGAAGTCCATTCCCGCTCCACGGTCTCTTCGATAGCGAGGGCGCTATTGAACAGAAGAATGGCAGCGAGAAGGCGTGGTAATAAATTCACCTTCATATGTTTTAGAAAACCACGAGTCGGGTGATTTGTCAAAGTCGGGGAATTGATCTCACGCTCCGCGAATGGCGCTGATCGCTTCTTTCATATCCGGTGCTCCGAAGGTCGATGAGCCGGCCACCAGGACGTTGGCTCCGGCTGCGGTTGCGATCGGGGCGGTCTCGATGCCAATGCCGCCATCAACCTGGATGTGGTAGGCGAGGTCATGTGATGAGCGATAAGCCGTCGCCTCCTCGATCTTAGGCATGACCGATTCCATGAATGACTGCCCGCCAAAGCCTGGCACCACCGTCATGGCGAGGAGGAGATCGATGTCTGTGAGATAGGGGACCACCGCATCGAAGGGAGTGGCGGGGTTGAAAGCGAGGCCGGCCTTGCAACCGGCTTCGCGGATCGCCTTGAGCGTGGACGCCACATCGTGATCCGCCTCGGGCTCTACATGCACGGTGATGAGGTCAGAGCCGGCCCCGATGAAGCGGGGAAGGAAGTGATCCGGCCTCGTGATCATCAGATGAACGTCGAGGAAGACGTCATTGGTCTCGTGAATAGCCTGAATGATCGCCGGTCCGAAGGAGATATTATCCACGAAGTGCCCGTCCATGACATCCAGATGCATCCAATCGGCACCCGCATTGATGGCACGCGTTGTTTCATCAGCCACTCGACCGAAGTCGGCAGCTAGCAGTGAGGGGGCGATGATTCGGTCCTGATAATTCCACTTCTTCACGCCGCGATTCATAGGCGGATTCCCCGGCAATGGCTCGCAAAAAAAAGCGACCGTCCGGAATATCCGGAGCGGCCGCATGGGAAGATGATCAGTAGAGGTTAATCAAAGGGATTGGCTTTCTTCTGATTCTTTTTTTCAATGTTACCGGTCTTTGGGGCTTTCGAGCCAGTCGGGCGAATCACTGTGGCATACTCATCGTAGCGCGCAGTGGCTCCGGCACTATCCAGAATGTATTTCAGTGCGGCGGAAATCGGGATGTTGTTCAGCTTCAAGTTCACCGTCTTCTTTGTGAGTTTTCCCGTGGGATCCTGCACCACGAAATTCGGGGTGAATTCCTCGTTTGTCGCCTTCGACGACAGAGCGTCTAGGGCCTGCAGAGCTTCCTCGAAAGTGGCCTTGTTGAAGTGCACCTCTTTCAGCCGCGTCGTGGTGAAAAGTTTCTTCCGCTTGGCCAATTTCACCTTCGCCGTGATGGCGGGCAGTTGGGTCAGCTGATAGCGTGCGTGACCGTGGTTCGGCTGGAGCTTTAGTAATGCTTCGAAGGCTGACTTGGCCTTGATGGGATCACCTGCTTTCAGCGAGGCAATGCCACTCTTATAGAGGGCATTGATTTTCTTCGCCTTGTCTTTGAATTCGTCGGCGAGCGCGCAGGTCGTCATGGACAACCCAATTGCCAGGATGGCTTTCAGTTTTTTCATTGTAGTTTGGGATTTGGTTGGTGTTGATTGGCGGAGCGTGAAATTCGCTTAACCAATCAGCACTCTATGGAGGGTGATTTAATACGTCAAGATCCCCCTTGAATTGAAATGACCTTGCAGGCTTATTTTTAAATTTGAGCTGGACTTGATTGATCTAATGAATAGTGTTCATTGAATCACTTTCACCATGGCCGAAAAACTTACAAAGCGTCAGCAGGAGCTCCTCGATTTTCTTAAGTATTCTCAAAACAAGAACGGCCTCATGCCGTCCACTCGTGAAATTCAGGCCCATTTCGGTTTTGCCAGCCAGACCGCTGCCATGAGTCATCTTCGCGCTTTGGAGAAGAAGGGCGTCATTGTTCGCCTCGCCGGTAAGGCCCGTGCTGTCGTATTTCCTGCCGATCTTGAGCGGGAAGAAGTCATGGATATCCCCGTTTACGGCAGCATTGCCGCAGGTATGGCGGAAGTGGTGGATGAAGAAAAGGTGGGCTGTGTTTCCATCGATATTGCCTCACTGGGAATTCCTAGGAATGCTCGCACCTTCGGCCTCCAAGTCCGTGGGGAATCGATGATCGATGCCCACATCTGTGATGGAGACACTGTCATCATGGAATTCCGTGAGCCTCGTCACCTCGATATCGTTGCCGCTTTGATTGATGACGAGACCACTCTGAAAAGATTCATCATGGAGAAGGGGCGTCCCTATCTTCGCGCCGAAAATGAGAACTTCCCCGATCTCATTCCTGCCCGCGAACTCGTCGTCCAGGGCGTAATGGTCGGTCTGCTCCGTACGGGCCGCATGTAAAGTGGCGGCGCTTTCCAGGCGCCAAGCCAAATTCCAAGGAATCCCGGTCAAGCGTATCGTCATGGCGTTTGAAAAGCACCACCACGCTGCTTTCCCCATCGACGACTGGGCTCGAGTCCGTAAACTTCGCCTGACATGATGAATGGAAAAGCAGTCGAATGGATCTCGCGCCTCCTCCTTGCCGGAGTCTTTCTGTGGAGTGGAATCACTAGCCTGTTGGAGCAGCTCGCGTCTCCGGGGCATTGGACATTTTTTCTTATTCCGTCGCTGGAGATTTTAACGGCTCTCATTGTCCTCATCGCGACCTGGCGGGTCCTCTTCCTCATTTTCGGGGCCTATTTCATCACCAGTGGAATTCTAAAGCTCGGTGCGCTTCAGGCCTTTACTCAGGCCATTGGAAATTACGCACCCGCCTTTGCCGGTGATTATTGGAAGAGCTTCCGCTCATTGATGGAGGAACCGAAGGACGCGTACGTAGCCTACTCGCTCCCGTGGTTGGAGATTTTCACCGGAGCAATGGTCATCATTGGCTTCGGTCGGCGTCTCTCCCTCGTCGTCCTCATGGGTCTGCTCATGTTCTTCAACTTCCTCATTGCGATGGCTATGTTCCAGGGACTCAATATCAACTGCGGTTGCTTCGCTGAAGACAGTAAGCCTACGAATTACCCCTTGAAGCTCGCGGTTAATACCGGCCTCTGGATCATCGCCGCGCTCTTACTGATCTTCGATTTTAGGCTCGCCCGCTTTCGGTCGGCGGAGGCGAATGGGAGTGATGCATGATCGCCTTGCCACCGTGAGGTCCATCGTTACCCTTTCGCCCATGACCTACGTTGACCGTCTAAAATCCCGCCTTGAAGTGACCGGCTCAGCCCTCTGTGTGGGCCTCGATCCGAGACCTGATTTTACCGAAGGCGGGGTTGATGGGGTCGCGGAATTCCTGTACCGCGTTGTCGGGGAAACTGCCGAATACGCCGCCGCCTTTAAGCCGAATATGGCTTACTTTGAAGCGATGGGATTGCGAGGAATTGAGATCCTCGAAAACCTCCTCCAGAAGATGCCAAAGGAGGTCCCCGTCATTCTCGATGCGAAGCGTAGCGACATCGGCGAAACCCAGAAATACTACGCCCGCTCCTACTTCGAAAACTGGGGAGTCGATGCCGTCACTCTCAATCCCTTTCTCGGTTATGACACTCTGGAGCCCTTTCTCGATTTCGAGGGAAAGGGAGTGTACCTCCTCGCCGTCACCTCGAACCCCGGCAGTGCTGATTTCCAGCGTCGTGACTGCGAAGGAAAGGCCCTCTTTGAACGCGTCGGCGATCTCTGCGAACGCGCGCTTTCCGAGGGCAAGAAAACGACCGCTGGCCTGGTGGTGGGATTGACCAATGCCGACTCGGGTGTCCTGGCCAATCTCCCCGACGTCCCGCTTCTCGTCCCCGGCCTCGGTGCACAGGGCGGCAGCTTGAATGCGCTTTCCGACAGCGGTCGCACCGCCGCCAGTGTCATCAATGTCTCCCGCGGCATCACCTATGCTGATGGGAATACCAACTACGCTGGCCTCGCCAAACATTGGGCGGACGAAATCGCGAAGAGCCTCGCGTAATCGGTCATGGATAAGCAGCAGCGAAACGCCGGACTGCGTCCGAAGAAAGGCTGGCCGGGGAGGAATTACACTTTCTGGCGACATCGCCTGCTGCCTCAGCTCCTTAAAAAACGGGAAGGCGAAATGCGCGAGCCCGTCCTCTCTCCGCCTGATGAGGGTGTCATTCGCGCGACCTGGATAGGTCATGCTTCTTTTCTGGTGCAGTTCGGGAGTCACGCCGTGATCTTTGATCCCAATTGGGCCCACTTCCACGGACCAGTGAAGCGACAGACCGAGCCTGGCCTTAGCATTGGCAACCTGCCGGATCTCGATCTCGTCCTCGTCTCCCATGCTCACTTCGATCACCTCCATAAAAAATCACTTCGGACCATTGAGACGGGAGAGGGGATTGTCGTCCCAAGAGGGAGTGGGAATCTTGTCCGGAAACTCGGCTTTGATCGCGTCACGGAGATGAAGGTCTGGGAAGAAATGAATTTTGGCGGGATGCGTGTGGTTCACACGCCGAGCCATCACTGGGGTGCACGCTACGGAACGGATGTGAATCGGGACTACGGCGGCTTCCTCGTCGGGTCCGGCGATCGAAAAGTTTTCCATTGTGGTGACAGCGCCTACTTTGAGGGCTTTAAGGAGATCGGCCTCCGCGAGGATATCTGCCTCGCTCTTTTACCCATCGGAGCCTACGAAGCTCCGAGTGGAAGGGATGTCCATATGAATCCCGAGGAAGCGCTCGATGCCTTTGGGGATCTCAATGCCGACTTCATGATCCCCATGCACTACGGTACTTTTCCGCTCGGCAATGAGCACCCCAACGAGCCGGTGGAGCGTCTTCTCGCCGAGGCCAAGCGACGCGGGATTCAGGATCAGGTCATCATTCCTCAGCCGGGGAGTGCGATCGAAGTCTAGTCGCTCACATCATCCACGGTCTCCAGGCTTTCGCTTGAGACCCACCCGCTAAGGCCGCCTGAAAGCTGGATGTAGGACCACTCGCCCGAAGTCTTCGTGACATGGCAAATGCTCCCGACGAGATTTGCGCGCGTGGGCTTGCCTCCCTTATAAGGCTGACTCTGTAAAGGCACCTCAGTGGTGACGACACTCATCCGATGGATGGGCAGGGCGTCGGTCGGTTCGGGATAGAGGAACCATCCGGAAATGCCGAGAACAAGCCCCAGCGCAGCTATCGTGGAGCTGACGGGCAGGACGATACTCCGAAGCTTTCCGGGCCTAAGAAGCAGGACTGTGAAAATAAGAATGACGCCCCAAGCTCCTGCAAAGATCAGCTGGAGGTAAAGTTGCTTTGGTAGAATTGCGACCAGTTCGGTGCCTTTTAGTTTCTCCCGATGAATGCCCGGGAGGCGATTGAGAAGTTCGGAAGCATCGCCGCCTTGCGCTTCAAATCGGGCCGCCCAGAGAACCGCTGGGCCGGGGTTTTTGAGCGCTTCTTCGCAGAGGGCGAGGTTATAGAAATGTTCCGGAGTGGGATTGGACGCCATCTCGCGAATAATCTCTGCCTTTGATCCTTCCGGGTCAGCCGGATCCAGCGCGTGAGCGGGGAGGGTCTGGAAGGTGAGGAGCAGACCGATCAACAAAACGGGGCTGAGTGATTTTAGCAGATTCAGAATGCGGTTCTTCTCTGTCGTTTCCAGCGGCTCTGGCTCGAGATCGGGCGCGAAGCAGATCGCATCGCGGGTCTCGAAGATCTCCTGAAGATCTCCATTCTCCCCGCCGCGCCAGCGGGTCGCGAAGTTCGCGCTTAGCCGGTAAAATTGCACCCGGTCTTCTGCTGACTTTGAGAGTTCGCCGAGTTCATTCTGGAATTCTCGGACCGGCTGGGAGGCGATCATTCTTTCCGCCATCCGCTGCTTCATCCAGAGGGCAAGGATTGCAATGAAAAGTCCGGCCGGAAGAATTTGCCAGAGCCAGGGAAGCGCAGGGTTGGCTCCGACAGTGTTAAAGTTTTTGATCCCGGCACTACCCGGCGTGAGAAATTGCAAACCTCCGGTTTCCTTTGCGGTCATTGCTAATGAGGTCCCGGTGATCTTCAACGGTTGCGGCGGGGAATTGAGAGTTCGGAATTTCTCGAGAACGGGGTCGAAGAAAACGAAGCGGTAGGGCGGAAGTTGACCAACGTTTTTGATCGGGCGGATGACTTGGGAAAATTCCACCGTTCCAATACTGGATCTGCGTTCTCCGCCTTGTGGTTTTGCGGCCATCTCGAATTGCTTCCAGTGGCCCTCTGGATCGACGAGGACGGGGCCGGAGAACTGGTCGAGGTTTCCTTGGCCACTGATCTTGGCTTCGACGGTGATAGTGTCGCCGAGGTTGATTTCGGTATTGAGGGCCTTCGTGGTGAGGGTGAAATTGCCCACCGCTCCGGCGAAGCCTGCCGGAGCCCCGGCGGGAAGGGGGCGGACGTTGAGTGTGACTGAGGGAAAGTTGAAATCATGTGCCTCGCTTCGTGAGACAAACATGCCACGTCCCGAGACCGTGCGGGAGCAGAAGGTCTGCGCTTTCCCCGGACCAAGGGTGAGGGTTCCCTCACGGAGGGCATTGATGGAGGAACGGTAGGAGGTGACGAGAAACTGGGTTCCCTCCCGAACCAGGATTCCGGTAGCCTCCCGTTCTCCGGCAAAGCGCCACGCCGCGAGGCCATCTTTTTCCATCTCGATGATCCTTGGATCGGTGATTCTCAGGCGGTCGGGCTGTTGGTAGGCAAGGTAGAGCTTGGCCTCCACCGATTGTGTTTCACCGAGGAAGGGGGAGTTTTTCTCCAGGAAGATGCCGGAGAGGTAGGGAGTCACAGCGCCTCCACCAAGGCTGAGACCATTGATCTTGAGTTTTTCGACCGGGTGAACGCGGACGAGGAATGGCTTGGTTTCGAAGACTCGGTTGCCGGAGACGACTTTAAAGGACGGGATGGTGTGCAGTCCGGGTTCGAGTCCGGAGACGAAGTATTGGTAAACCTCACGAATGTATCCGCCCCGCCTAACATTACCCTGTTGTCGGCGTTCGAGGACGAGAGGGTGCATCTCCGGTTGTTCCGGCCAGCCGATGATGCGGACATTCTGCAACTCAAGGTTGAGCATGGCTTTCTCGCCGACGACGAGATTCTCGGAGCTGAGAGTGGCGGTGACAGCTGCGGTGCGGGAATCATTTTGCATTTGACCGTGCACCAGGCCGATCAGAAAAAATGAGAACCACCGAATGAAGTGGAATTGAAAAGTGGAAGGGCGGAACACTCGGATATGGGGGAGAGATTACCAGTCCTGGGCGGCGCGACGGGGCGGGCGGCGGATGTAGCGGGGAGCCTTGCCACCGAAGTCGGCGTATTGGCGGAGGAGGCGGCGCGCGCGTTGTTGGGGAGTTTCGTTTTCCTTGGGCGGGTTTTCTTGGTCGAGTTTGGAAGGCTGAGGTTGCTTGGCCTGGTCTTGCGGTTTCTCTTGGTCCTCGTTGCCTTGTTGTCCCAGCTTATCGTCTTTCTTGTCTTCGCCGTTCTTGGGCTTGTCGGGCTGGTTGTTTTGATCTGTTTGATCTGTTTGATCTGACTGATCTGACTGATCTGATTCCTTTTGCTCACCGGGCTTTGTTTTGTCTTCACCCTCACCCTCGTTATTCTCCCCGTCCTCTCCTTTTTGATTCTTCTCCTTCTCTTCCTCGGACCTCTGCTTTTCCTCCTCAGACTTCTGCTTTTCCTCCTCAGACTTCTGCTTTTCCTCCTCGGACTTTGGCTGTTCCTCCTCAGACTTCTGCTGTTCCTCTTCGGACTTCTGCTGTTCGTTCTTTTTTTTCTCCTGCTCCTGCCTCTTCTTCAGAAGTTTCTCCACAATCGCTTTGTTTTCCGTGGCCTGTTGTGGATTTTCTGAAAGCTCGATCGCCTGCTGATAGTGCTCAATTGCTCCCTTCCAGGCTTTCACCTGTTGCTCGCCCTGCATGGTGCCACCGAGGTAATAAAGACTGTTCGCGAGTGAGTAGTGAGCTTGTTCCTGTCGGATAGTTTGGTCTGAGGGTAAGTTGGCCAGTGCAGAGCTGAATGAATCTGTTGCAGAGTCCCATTGCTTCGCCTCATAAGCTGCGGTGCCAGCAGCAAGGTGAAGTCTGGCCGCGCGTTCACCGGTGCTTTCTTCGGCTGCTTCATTAAAGGCCCGATAAGCGGCAGCAGGATCATTGTCCTCGAGGGCGGCTTTGCCATCTGCAATCAAGCCAGCCTCGGCAGGCGGCGTAGTGAGAAGACAGGCCGTAAAAACTACCGCGACTTTCGAGGCGGCATTGAAGGGAAGGCAACGGACCAGAATAGAACTCATGAGAAGGAGGAGACCCCCGAAAAGAAACCATGTATGGGCTGGCTTCGCAACCCGTTGATGGCGGGCTTCCTCTTCAAAGCGGTCCATTTCCATTAGGGCCGCATCGAGCTTGATGAGAAAGCTACGTCCGATCCCGCGCGAATAAACTCCATCAGTACGCTCGGCGAGGGTTTGCAAGGCCTCCTCATTGAGCTTGCTGAAGACGGGATTCCGGGAGCGATCACGGAACTTGCCATCAGCTTGGCGGGGATCCGGGATAAAGTCGCCCTCTTTCCCCATACCGAGGGCGTAGATGAAGACACCCTCCGATTTTGCAAAGTCGGCGGCTGCCTCCAGATTCGGGGAGGATTTCTCGCCGTCACTGAAGACGACCATGATGTTGTTTCGCTGATTGGTATCGACCAGCATTTTGACTCCCTTGTTCACTGCTTCGGTGAGATTAGATCCGCCATTCGGGATGTCATTGGGAGTGAGCTGGGCCAGGGTATCTTCTACGAATGAGTGATCGATGGTGAGTGGGGCCTGCACCAGAACATCACCGGAGAAGACGAGGACTCCGACGCGGTCAGCGGGGAAGCGTTCCAGAATTTCCAGCGCCGCTGCGCGCGCGGCCATTAGGCGGTTCGGCTCGATATCGGCGGTGAGCATACTGCGGGAGATATCGATACAGAAGAGGATGTTCCGCCCCTCGCTTTTAATCTCGATCCACTCTTCTCCGGACTCGGGTTCGGCGAAAGCAGTGATCAATCCAGCCACTCCGGTGAGGGCGAGACCGAGGGCGAGGAAGTGGGTCCAGGCAGGTCGGCGGGAGGTGAGGCGGTCTCGCAAGCGGGGGGCGACGAGCTTCTTCCATCGGTCGCCGCGCTTGATCCAAGCGAGCCAGGCGGCGAAGCCAAGGACGGGCGGAATGATCAGAAGGAGAAGCCATTCCGGCTTCGCAAAAGTCAGTGCAGCAATCATGGCATGGGGGGAGGATTGATGGCCTGATAACCGAGGAAGAGGAGTAGCAGGATGATAGAGGGTGCGACAAACCAGGGATAGAGTTCCTTCTTGGTCAGCCAGGTGTTTCGTTTGACCTCGGTTTTTTCCAGTTGGTCGATGCTGGTGAAGGCCTCCCGCAAGCCAGCATAACTTTTGGCGTGGTAGAATTCCCCCTTCGTGATTTCAGCGACCTGTTTGAGGGTGTCTGGATCGAATTCCTGTTGGTCACGATTGGCAAGACGACCCTGCGGGGTACCGATGGCAATCGTGTAAGTCTTGATACCGAGGTCGGCGACGAGCTTTGAGGCATCGACTGGTGAGAGCTGGCCGGAGTTACTTTTACCATCGGTGATGAGGACGATGATCTTACTCTTATTCTTCTCGAGGGCATCATTGTCCTTTGCGTCTTCGCGCTCCAGCTCCTCCAGCCGCTGACCAGCCGCCACGATGGCACTACCGATCGCGGTGCCGCTCTCCGTCTCGTTTTCGACCAGCGCGACATCCCGCAAGGTGAGTGAGAGGATCTCGTGATCCAGCGTAACCGGAGCGACGGTGTAGGGACGGGCGGCAAAGCTCACGATGCCAATCCGGTCATCCGGGCGACGCTTGATGAATTCGAGAATGATTTTTTTAGCGGCATTGATGCGGCGTTCGAGGCCGGCCATGCGCCTGTTCGGGTCCGCAAAGTCGGGGGTATTCATCGAGAGTGAGGCATCCAGGGCAATGAGGATATCGATGCCGCTGGCAGTGCGAGAGGTGCGGGTTTTCTGTTCCTGCGGGCGCGCCAGGCCGATGATGGCGGGGATTAAAAGCAGGGGCAGGATGACGGGGCCAAAGCGGAAGGTGCGCTCTTTTGGCTTCCATCCCAGAGTGCCGAGGACACGAAGAGTGGGGAAATTGAGATACGAACGGGTGCCTAATTTGTGAGCGAGGAAAGCAAGTAAGGGAACGAGGAGCAGCAGGAGAAGCCACCAGGGTTCGGCGAGGACATAGTCGTTATAGAGCTTCATCAGTTCACGGCGGGTTCCGGTAGTTCAGCGGCCGAGTGGAGGGTATGCAGAAGACTCTGCGAGCGCGTCAGGAAGTCACGGGCTCGCGATTCATCGATGGTGGACTTGGCATACTTGGCGTCATTGAGATCATCGAGGAGGGAAGTGACGGCCAGGGGGAGTGAGGGATTCCGCGCTTTGAACTCCTCGGTCGTTTCGTAGAGCGCGGGTTCGTTTTTCACTCCGGCAAGGTAGCCGCGAATGGCAAAAGACGCGTTTGAGGCGACCTGGGCGAGCGGCTTGTCCCCGCAGTCAGTCTCCAGCCTGGTGAGCGAGGCACTGGCGATGGCGTAGTGGTTTTTTTGCGGCTGGAGTGGAGGTGCGGCATCCTTGAGGGTGCGTTTGATGATCCAAATGAGCAAGGCGAGCAGCAGGATCACGCCGAGTCCAATGAGGCCCCAAATCCACCAGGGAGTTCCGGGTAGGTAATCCTCGGGGGCGGGGAGCTCGTGAGCCAGTTTCGGGAGCTCGGGGAGTTCCGGGGGATTCGCCGATGCAGAGTCGGGTTCTAATTCTTCAGCCATGTTCGAGTGGACTAGCGGCGATGCGCCCGGCGTTGGAAAAGTTGATGAAGGTCGGCGAGGTAATCATCGCGGGTGGAGATGATGGTGGAATCGATGGCGTGTTTTTTAAAGAACGCCGTCAGACCTTCGCGGTATCTTTTGGAGAGTTTCGTCATGCCCATGCGGGTGTTGGCGTTCGAAGTGTTGACGAGAATCTCCTGCCCGGTTTCGGGATCACGCAGATAGACCTTCCCGACATCAGGGAGGTGTTTCTCCAGCGGGTCGACGAGCGGGAGGGCAATGAGATCGTGCTGGCGGGCGAGCGAGCCGAGAGGCTTTTCGAACCCCCAGTCGATAAAATCAGAGATCATGAAAACGAGGCCTTTCCTCTTCAAAGTCTGAAGGAGGAATTTCGCAGCTTCCGAAATCGAGGTTCCAGGGGCAGCTGGTTTCGTGGTGAGAATTTCGCGGACCGCACGAAGGACTGATTTTCCGCCTTTCGCGGGTGGGAGATAGAGGATGGGCTCCTTGGCAAAGAGGAGAAGGCCAACTTTGTCCCCATTATAGCGTGCGCTGAATCCGAGGAGGGCGGCCAGCTCTGCAGCGCGCTCACGCTTGCTTAGAAAATTGCTCCCGTATTCCGTAGAGGCGGATATATCCACCGCGAGGATTACCGAGAGCTCCCGCTCCTCGCGAAACTTCCGGATGTAGGGAACCTGGCTGCGCGCGGTGACATTCCAATCAATGAAGCGAACCTCATCGCCTGGTTGGTATTCGCGAAACTCATCAAAATCCAGTCCCTGACCACGAAAGGACGAATGATAATCTCCGGAGAAAACCTCCGAAGCGAGGCGACGGGCACGGATCTCAAGCCGCCGGACCCGGCGCATGACTTCCTCGATGCTTTCTTCCTCGTTGATCTCCTCCATATGCTGGTTGTTGTCCCCGTCGTTTTAGAGGGAAGGGACAGGCCAGGGAAATGAAAAAGCCGCCCCCGGTAAGATGAGGGCAGCTTTGTTGAGATGATCTGTGTCAGTCGTCCTTAAAAGGCAAAACGCACCCCGGCAGTTAGGGACCAATCGTTCCCGAGTTGCGGTCCATCGAGGTCCTGCCAAAGAGTTTGGCCAAATTCGAGGCCCGCATTGATCCCGGTATTAGGGTCGGAGTAGTTCAACCCGAAGGCCAGATCCAGGCGGGTGCCGCCACGCAGGTCCGGGCGGGCGGTTGGGACGGGGAGTGGGAGGAGGTCCTCGTCACGCCCTTCAATATTGTCCCAGTCAGTGAGGGTGGCTCGCAGGGAAAGGGAGAAATTGTCTCCAAGGGGCTTGGCGATCCAACCGGTCAGTTCGTAGCGGTCGCCGAGCTTGTAACCCTGCGAATTCGAATCGAGGTAGAACTTTCCTCCCAGCTGCGCACCGAAGGACCAGTGGTCGGTGAAGCTGCGATAGGTCAGGGTGGGGGCGAGACCCCAGCTGCCGGAGCCCAGCTGCATGGGGTAAGGTAGGCGGGTTTCGCCGGGGCCGGGAATGAAATCCTCCTCCTCGATATCGGCAGTAGGCAGGATCAGTCCGAGACCGGCGTGGAAGTTGTCATCCAGTCGGAGCAGCGCGCCGATGGAGCTGTCACCCAGTCCGCGCGAGGTTGTTTTAAAGTTGAGACCGTCACGGCGGACGTGGTTCATCGAGAGTTCGACGAGGTTGATCATCGCCATGAAGGTGAGGCGATCGGACGGGGCATACATTAACCCGAACATGTGCATTTCCATGTCCATATCGGTAGGGGTGACGCCGAAGCCGGCATCGTGCACCTGGCTGTCACTGAGCGAATCACTGCCGCTGAAGTTTTCATTCATCTGCATGAACATGTAGCGGTAGGAGACCATGAGCTTTCCCTCGCTGTGGAGGTGGTCACCCATCACGCCGATGGGGCCGTAGTGATCAGCTCGCTGTTGGCCGGTGGCGGCGATGGAGGAAGCGAGAAGAAGAGAAAGTGTAGTGAGTTTCATTGTACGATAAGTTTAGTAATTCTAGAGATGCGGGCATAATTCACCCGCGAGGTGGAGGTGGGACGAGTCCGCGCTCTGAGTCTGTGACAGAGGCGGGCGGGGATCCGGATGAGACGGATCTGTCTGGCGGAATTACGCGACTTTCGGCGGAGGCGTGGGTAGTTCGTGAATCACGGACTGGAAGCGGGCAGCAGCAGTAAGGCTGAGAAAGCGATATTGCGATGGCGGAAAGACGGCAGGTTGCTTCGTGATGGAAGCGGGTGAGAAGAGCTTGGAGGATTCTTTTTCACTTTGGCGGAGCGGATTTTCCTCCTGTTCTTTTTGGTCAGCAGCGGCCATCGCTTCGCAAATCTCACAGGGATGCTCGCCGGAGAAGGTGTCATTCAAGGCCTCCTCAAATCCCATCTCGGATGTCCGATCTGAGATCATGGTCATCCAAGCGTATCCCTGCACCGCGGCACGGTCCAGGCCACCTAGCGCAATGAGCGCGAGGACCAGGGCAAGCCGGCCAAGGTGAAGAAATGCGTTGGTGCGGTGGATGATCACTTTTGGTAATCTTTTAACTTCTGAAGTGCCTCGGGGGTGCCGATAGCGCGGAGGGTCGAGATAATTTTGGCCTTGGCTGCTTTTTTCTGTTTGGCGGATTTGGCGTAAAGGCTCTCGACAATGACGTAGTGCCTGAGCGCTTCCTGGGGTTTGTCGTCCGCGATGTCAATATCTCCGGCGTGCATTCTCAGCTGCACATCCAGTTCGCCCTGTGGGCGGATTTTTAGCGCATCCGAGGTGGCTTCGCGGGCTTCCACATATTTTTTGAGGCCGGTGAGAGCTCGAGATTTGAAGTAAAGAGCTTCAGCTTTGCGGTAGGCATTCTCCTCGGTGGCGAGCAGCTTGTCAGCTGCCATGAGGGCGGATTTGTAATTTTGTGTTTCCAGCGAGGAGATGGCGAAGAGTTTCCAAATGAGCTTTGCGGCGGGTTTGCTCTCGTCCTTCAGGCCCTCATTGAGGAAGGGCCAGGCGCGCTGGTGCTGACCTTCCTTCGAGAGGGTCGCACCGAGCCAAGTGAGGATGGGGGAGGGGAGTTTGGTTGATTTGGAGACCCGGCGGAGGTCATTGATCTCCTTTTCGAGAAGTTTGATGTCTTCGGCTTGGTAAGCGGCTCGGATAAGGAGTGGTCCAACTTTTGGTGAGTAGGTTTTTCGGTCGAGCTCGCGGGCCTTCTTGAAAAATGGAACGGCCTTTTTGGAATTCTTCAGACGGTAGTGATTCCATCCGAGCCAGAAATTCGCCGAGGCCTCGGTGGCACGATCGAGTTTCGGAAGAAGAAGAATTTTTTCCTGAAGGGTAGCGAAGTTTTTCCAATCCTTCTTTTCCTGATAGACGGCGGAGAGGCGAAGTAAGATGATACGCTTGAGCTTCGCGTCGCCGGTAGCGGCGAGGACTTTTTGGTAGTCGTCCAGAGCTTCGGATTCACGGCCTTTCGTAGTGAGTAATTCAGCCCGGTCGAGGCGGAGCTGGGTGGCCTGTTTGCTTTTTGGGAAGCTTTTGACAAAGGCGTCGATGGCAGCCAGCGCGCCACGTTCATTCTTCAGAGCGAGCTGGGACTTGGCGACGTGGTAGCGGACTCCGAGTTGGTTGGATGGATCAACGGCCTTGAGATCGAGGAGGCGGTAGTGATCGATAGCTTTCTGATGCTGCTTTTTCGCGTAGTAGTGCTCGGCGATGAGAAGGCGCGCGGAGTGGATGCGGGCATCCTTGGCATGCTTTTTACCGTAGGTTTTTAAAAAGGCCTCGGCGGTCTTGGGAAAGCGAGCGGGGTTCTTCTCGTGATCACGGACGAGGATGCGGTATGCGGCGGAAATACTGTTCGCGGAGCCTGGTGAGAGCTTGGAGATCTTCGCGGAGAGGGCTAGGACTTGTTCATCTTGCCCTAAGGCTTCGTGCGATTTCGCGGCCATGATGAGGCGTTGGAGTTCGCTTTCTTTTTTTAGGCCGAAGTCGCCTTTCCGAAAGGCGCTGATGACCTTTTTCCACTCCTTGTCCTGATAGTGCAGGTTCATCAGCGCGAGTTGAGTTTGGCCGCGCAGCTTCTTGAGGCCGGGTTCGTCGAGAGCCTTAGCAAACCATTTTTTTGTGAGAGCTTTGTCACCGAGTTTTTCCGCGGTCAATGCTGCCTGCAGGGTGGCGTCGGATCGGATTTCTTTCTTCGGAGAGGTCGCGAGCCGGGCGAATTGCTCATGGGCCTGACGGTGGCTTTGGCTGGATTGGTAGAGTCGAGCAAGCGATAGGCGTGCTGTTTCTTCGAAGGGGTTACCCTTGTCATCAATGACCGCCTTCAGGGCGAGAAGGAGGGATCCTTTGTTGCCGGTCTTTTGAAAGCAGAGAGCCCGGCGATAAAGAGCTTCATGTCGGACTTGGGCATCCTTGGTCGTA
>CALBVA010000015.1 GCA_937969125.1 uncultured Verrucomicrobiales bacterium
GGGAAGAGTGCTTTCATGGGGTGAGTTTACGCTTTTTCCCAAATAGAACAAACCCGCGACAAAAAAATTCCCATCGCGGGTGAGATATCTCCCATCAGGGATGGTTCACACCTTTGAATTAGAGCTTCCGGTGGGCTTTGAATTCGGCGGCGTTTTCACACAAATCTTCGTGCAACGAAAGTAGTTACCGCAATGGCCAATACGACTCCCACCCAGACTAAAGAATCTCGATAGTTATTCTTTTTCGCGTTCTCCCTCTCCAAAAGAGATGTCTCGACAACCTTTTCTTCATCCAAACTATCACGAGGGCCCCTAATTATTTTCCCCCGATCCTTTTGCAATCTCATCTTGGCCACTGCCCGCAAATACTCGCTGCTCGACGACAGATGAGTATTGATTTCGTCCGAATCCAGAACCGAAGTCTCCTCGATAAGAAGGCTAATTGTTTCAGGCCACTCTGACTCCCCTCCCTTCGGGCTAGTGCTTAGGGAGTAACTTTTCCGAAGCAGCTGATTTTTTTGCCGCCTGGGTAATCCAGTCCAAATAATTAACCTCGTTAGCTGGCTGAGAAATTTGTCGTTTTTAGCAGAGACCTGCATCTCTTCAATTAAGCCGTAATTTTCGGAGAGCTTGTCACAAATTTTCTCTATCTCATCCCCCGACAAGTGCATCAAACCATGCCCACTACAAAGATCTTGCACTCCTTGCTTAAACACAGAATCACGATCTGCACTTACACCCACCTCGTGAGAAGAGGCCAGCGCAATCAACACACCAAAAAGAAATAACGAAACAAGCTTCATCGTCAAAGCTCCCCCCGCTGCTCCTTCTCCAGATCGATCCGGTCCTCCCTGTTCCTCGCCTTCACTCGGCTGTTCCGCTTCCCCCAGCGCTCCACGATCATCTGTCGCTTCTTCCTCCGGAAGTTCAGCTCCTCGATTTCCTCATCCAAGCGCAGATAACCTTCATACCGAAGAGCATCGAGTTCGCCGGATTTCACGGCGGTTTCGATGGCGCAACCTTTATCGCCCTGGTGCTTGCAGTCGCGGAACTTGCAAAGATTGGTCAAGGCCTCCACGTCCGCAAAGCTGTCCCGCAGGGTGTCTTCATCAGTCCACATCTGCACTTCGCGGATTCCGGGATTATCGACCAACATTCCGCCGCCCTCCAGGACCACCAACTCCCGCGCTACGGTGGTGTGGCGGCCTTTTCCGGTGACCTCATTGACCTCGCCGGTCCAGAGCCATTCTTCGCCGAGGAGCTGGTTGACGAGGGTCGACTTCCCCACCCCGCTGGATCCAACCATGGTGAGGGTGACGCCGGTTTTGAGGTAGGATTTTAAGACCTCCAGCCCTTCATGGCGGGTCGCGCTGGTGACAAAGACCTCCGCTTCCGGCGAGAGTTCCTGAATCTGTTCACGAGCGGCCTCATTGACCTCATCCTCAAAAAGGTCCGACTTATTCACGAGGACGACACACTTCGCCCCACTTTTTGTGATGATCGTGAAGTAGCGTTCCATCCGACGGAGATTGAAATCAGGTCCGGCATCGGTGACCACGACGACGACATCGACATTCGCGGCCATGACCTGCTCCTGGCTGCTCTTGCCCGGGGCCTTTCGCGAAAAGCAAGTCTTCCTCGGCAAGCGCGCGCGGATCAGGTGCTCATCCTCTTCTCCCGCACCCAGCTCCACCGCGACCCAATCTCCGACGGCGGGCAGATCGGCATCGCAAGTGGCGTCATGCCAGACTTTTCCACCCACGACGCAATCAATCTCCTCCCCATCATCGAGAAGGGCGGAGAAGTTAATCTTCGTTTCGCGGATCAGGCGACCGGGCACCCAACCTTCCTTCGCCACCTCCAAAAAGGCGTCATTGAAAGAATCGTTCCATCCGAGATCTGCGAGGGTCATGCGGCCCAAGTTGAAACCGGATCGGGCGGAAGCGAAAGTTTCATTTTCCTGACCCGGGAATCACTGCTACCTCTCCGGTGTGGGATACGCAGATCGCGACTATATGAGACCCGGCGGCTACAATCGCCCTCCCGGCATGCCCGGCTTCTTCGAAGGTGCCCCGGTGACGAAGGCACTCCTTATCATCAATCTCGCCATTCTCGTAATCGAGATCCTCCTCACCCCACCGACCCAGCCGCTGGCTTTCCGGAAGTGGTTCTCCTTCACCGTGGAGGACGGGATTTTTGGAGGTCAGATCTGGCGGCTCCTGAGCTTCCAATTTCTCCACGGTGACTTCGGGCACCTCATCTCCAATTCCATCGGGCTCTTTTTCTTCGGCCCGCACATCGAGCGCTGGATGAGCAGCCGCCCGTTCCTCATCTTCTACCTACTCTGCGGGGTGGCAGGTGCGCTCTTCTACACTCTGCTGTATTTCATTCCGGGGATCTTTGACAATGTGCACCCGGCTTCCACCATGGTCGGGGCCTCTGCCGGTCTCTTCGGAATCCTGGCTGCCTTTTATCACGTAGCCCCAAACGCCCGGGTCCTCCTTTTCTTCGTCATACCGATGCAGATGAAAACCCTCGCCATCGGATACTTCTGCCTGGAGATCATCGCGGTTCTCTTCAACTGGCACAATGCTGGCGGCTCGGCGGGACACCTCGGCGGAGCTCTCCTGGGCCTGCTCATCCTAAAGAATGCCAAGGCCAAAGAACTCCTCATCCGGCTCTCCCGGATCGGCGATGGAAGCAGGCCCACTCCGAAGAAGAAATCCTCCCGCGATGCACAGATCATCCGCGAAAAGAACCGCTCTCCCATCGAGCTGAGTCAGGAGGTGGACCGCATCCTGGATAAAATCAGCGCGGAGGGCATCCAGTCCCTCAGCCCGAAAGAGCGCAAGACTCTCGACGAAGCACGTAACGACAAGTAGCACCCAGACATGACTGACGCTGAAATGATTTCCTGCTCCGATCCGGCCCGCCAGATCGAGCGACTCCGCGCCATCATGCACCGGCTCCGCGCCCCCGGCGGATGTCCCTGGGATGCCGAGCAAACGCACGACTCCCTCGTCTCAAATCTCATCGAGGAAGCCTACGAAACGGTCGCGGCGATCAAGTCCGGGGACGATGACAACTTGAAGGAGGAATTGGGCGACCTCCTCCTGCAGGTCGTCTTCCACGCCGAGCTGGCCGAGGAGGACGGACGCTTCGACCTTAATAACATCGCGGCAGGCATCTGCGAGAAGCTGGTGCGCCGTCACCCACATGTTTACGGCGACTCCAATGTCGCCTCGACCGATGGCGTGCTCGCGCAGTGGGAGGACATCAAACGAGCCGAAAAAGGTGATCAAGAAAAACCCTACCTCCACGGCGTCGGCAAGGGACTCCCCGCTCTCCTGCGTGCCTCAAAGCTGCAAAAGAAAGCCGGAAAAGTCGGCTTTGATTGGCCTGATGCCGCAGGGATCCTGAGCAAAATCGAGGAGGAATTCAATGAGGTGAAAGAAGAGATGGCAAAGCACACCGAGGGCGATGAAGCGTCGCCCGAGCTGCAAGCCGAGATTGGCGATCTCCTTTTCATCGTGACCAATCTCGCCCGAAAACTGGGAGTCGATCCCGAGGTCGCACTGGAAGGCACCAACGAGAAATTCCTCTACCGCTTCGCGGAAATCGAAAAGGGCCTGAAGGCTGACGGGCTCTCATTGGAGGAAGCCAGCCTGGAACAGATGGACCGTTACTGGAACGGGGCAAAGCCCACGAAGCCGTAGCTGCGGTCTTCCTTTTCATCTCACTCCCGCCGCCTATAGTCCGGGCATGGCAGACACCATCAGAGTCGGAGCGGGTTGCTTAAATCAGATCCCGCTGGACTGGGCCGGCAACCGGCGGCGGGTTTTGGAATGCATGGCGCAGGCGCGTGAGGCCGGAGTCACCGTCCTCTGCCTCCCGGAGCTGGCTCTCACCGGATACGGATGTGAGGATCAATTCCTCTCCCACGAAGTCGCAGAACGGGCTTGGACCAGCCTGCAGGAAATCGTCCCACAAACCTCCGGCATGGTGGTGGCAGTCGGCCTGCCGGTCTGGGTGAAAAACGCAGTCTATAATGCCGTCGCAGTGATCTCAGACGGCGCGATTGCCGGACTGGTGGCCAAGAAGAATCTCGCGGGCGACGGCCTGCACTACGAACCCCGCTGGTTTCACGCCTGGCCGGAGGGCGTCATTGTCACCGACCGCTTCGGCGAGGACCTCCTCCCCATCGGCGATCCCATCTTTAAGATCGGCGGCATCCGCATCGGACTGGAAGTCTGCGAAGACGCCTGGGTCGCGGATCGCCCGGGCCGTTACTTCGCGGGTAGCGGAGTTGACATCATTCTCAATCCCTCCGCATCCCACTTCGCCTTTGGTAAGCAGGAAGTGCGCGAGCAATTCGTGGTCGAGGGTTCCCGCGCCTTCGGAGCCGCCTACGTCTATGCGAACCTACTAGGGAACGAGGCAGGCCGCGCCATTTACGATGGTGGCGGACTCATCGCGACCTCCGGCCGCATCACCGGCGAGGGTCCCCGCTTCTCCTTCCAGGAAGTCACCCTCACGGTGCAGACGGTGGACATTGAAAGAAACCGCCTCCACCAGGCCCGCACGGTGAGCCGGCGGATCGATGTCGAGGGGCTTTCGGAGATCGAGAGTGATTTCGACTGGCCCAATGTCACCCGCAGTGATGGACACGAGGCCGTCCCGCCAATGTCGAAGGAGGAGGAATTCACCCGCGCGATGGCCCTGGCTTACTTCGACTACCTCCGCAAAAGCTGGTCCGGCGGATTCGTGGTCTCGCTCAGCGGCGGAGCGGACTCAGCCGCAGTCTCCAGCTTCGTGAAGATCATGGTCGATCTCGCGGTGACGGAACTGGGCGCGGACGGAGTCAGGGAGCGCTTGAAATACCTCGACCTCCCCGCTGACCAAAGCCTGTGGATGAAGCAGCTCCTCTTTTGCGCTTATCAAGGCACTAAAAATTCCGGCGACGTCACCCGCCACGCCGCAGGTGCACTCGCCAAAGCGCTGGGATGCGACTACGCCGAATGGGAAGTCGACCAACTGGTGGAAGGCTACGAAAGCACGGTGGAAGCCGTGCTTGGACGTCAGTTGAATTGGAAGGACGATGACATCGCTCGCCAGAACATTCAGGCCCGCGTGCGAGCACCGGGAATCTGGATGTTCGCCAACCTCCGCAATTCCCTCCTTCTCGCCACCAGCAACCGCTCCGAAGCTGCAGTGGGATACGCAACCATGGATGGCGATACCTCCGGCGGACTTAGCCCTATCGCAGGGATCGATAAGGAATACCTGCGCTCATGGTTGCGCTGGATGGAGTCCGAAGGATTACCGGAAATCGGGCCGCTTCCAGCCCTCTCGCACATCAATAATCAACAGCCCACCGCCGAGCTGCGCCCGCAGGATCAGAACCAGACCGATGAAAAAGACCTCATGCCCTACCAAGTGCTTGATACCATCGAACGGGCTGCCATTCGGGATAAGAAGGGTCCAAAGGATGCCCTGAAAGTCGCACTCTCAAAGCACCCCGAATTCACAAAAGAAGAACACGTCGCCTGGGTCATCAAGTTCTTCAAACTCTGGTGCCGCAACCAATGGAAGCGCGAACGCTACGCCGTCGCCTTCCACGTGGACGACCTCAATCTGGACCCAAAATCCTGGTGCCGCTTTCCAGTCCTATCAGCCGGATTCGCAGAGGAGCTACGAGAGTTATAGAACCTGTTGATCATAGGCGGTCACGATGAGCCTTCCTCTTTCTAAGCTTCGAACACGGGATAATTGGAATCAGGACGATATGCGGTGAATTCACCATCGCGGTGCCACCTGAACATGTCGGAGTGGACGTCGATTGACCGACAAGTCTGCTTGCGAAATGATCACAGGCGGTCTTTCATTTCTCCAATGAATCAAGGCATGCGGTCCTCATCCTCCTCTCGATCCTTTTGGCAATCTCTCCTCTATATTACGTCCCTGACAATCCCTGCGGTGGCAGCCCCCCTCAAGGTCAGCGACCTCCGCGTGGACTTCCATCCATCCGCGACGAAAGCTTCGCCCAAGTCCACCTTCAGCTGGAAGATCAGCTCCGACGAACGGGGAAAGCGCCAGACTGGCTATGAAATCATCGCCGCCAGCAGTGCGGAGAGATTGACCCAGGAAAAGGCTGACCTCTGGAAATCCGGTAAGGTGAATCACAGCCAGCGCAACATGATCAAATGGGCCGGCAAGGACCCGGGCATAAAAAAAACGATCCACTGGAAGGTCCGCGTATGGGACGAGAACAAGGAAGCCGGAGCCTGGAGTGAGCCCGCGACCTTCGAGACCGGACTCCACAACAAGCTGCCCAAGGCCGCCCGCGTCTCCACCTTCGAAAGTAGCTCGGAAAGCCTCAACGCCCTCTACAATGAATCGGTGGGCGTCCTCGAAGACAGGCTGACTAAGTTCACCGAAGGCGAGGAAGGAGCGCTGGGAAATGGCGCACAGGTCCAGCGCAGCGCCCGCGCCCTTCTCTTTAACTTCGACGCCACCCCGCACCTCTTGGAGTGGATCCACTTGATGGACAAATACCGCGTGGCCGACGTCCTCTACCCTGCCGCGATGGGCACCGATGTCCCGCGCAGCCACAGCACCGCAAATTCTGATGCCGGAATTTCTGTGACCCACCCGCTCTGGTGGATGTCCGGAAACAACCTCGTCGCTAAGGAACGCTGGGCGGACTTTGAGAAATACCTCATCGCCCGCTACGAAGCGGATAAACTCTACAAGGGCCTGCAATGGGGCAGCGGATATGAGCTGGAAGGCACGCCATCGCGCTTCACTGAGCTGGCCTACTTCGGCCTCGTCACCCGCTTCGCCCGTGAGCTCTCCCGCCCCGCGGAGCAGCCTCTCAATGTCTTCCGTTTTCAGGACTACGCTGCCCGTATCAAGAACAGCTTTGGCGAGCAATTCGTCGGAGAAGATGGCGTGATGAAAATACCTTCACAGAGTGCCGGCCTCCTCGCTCTACGCTCTGCCATCCTCAGCCCGGAACAGCAGAAGCCGGTCATTACAGCACTCGTAGAGGACATCACAAAGAACGGCCCAAAAGTCGGCTTAGAAGGAGCTAACTTCCTCCTCCCCGTCCTGACTCTGACCAACCACCACGACCTCGCCGTAAAGACACTCATCAACCTCACCCCGCAGCAGATGAATGCCTTCGCGGGCAATGGCACCTCCGAGTGGCTCATCAGCATGCTCGGCGGCATCGATGCCCAGCTCGCCGGATTCGCAAGCATCCGCATCGCTCCACGCATCCCCAGCGACGACAGCCTGACCTGGGTGAAGACCAGCTATGACTCCATCTCCGGAAAGATCTCCTGCCACTGGGAAAAACAAGGAGACGGGCTGAAGGCCGTCATTGAAGTCCCCGCCGGATGCCTGGCGCAAATTTATCTCCCGAAGAAAAAGGGCCAGTCCGTCACCGAGGGCGGAAAATCCTTGAAGGAGGCCAGCAGCGTGGATCTGATGAGCGAGAATGACACCACCGTCGCCATCGCCGCTCAGTCCGGGCGTTATGAATTTCTGATTAAGTAAGCCCGCTTTAAAGTCCGCGAATGTGGCGAGCCCGGAAGCCGGTTTTCTTGCGCACTTTTGCTTTCCAACGAGGACCATTAGAGCGCGGGGAGCCGCCGGTATCGAGGCGAAGTCCGCCGATGGTCATGAAGACGTGACCGTCCTTGGCCCAAACTGTAATCCAGTCACCAGGACCAGATTCGCCGAAATTGAGAAAGCCGCGCGAGGGCATTTGGTCGGCCATCAGGCCGGACTCGCGGAGAACGTAGCTCACCGTTCCGGAGCAATCATAAGCGGTGTCATTAAGCTTCGCGTGGCCGCCACCGCGACGGTAGGGAAGATGCTGGAGTCGATTTCCTGCTGCCACCGCAAGGTGGACGGCGCGCGGAGCGTGAGGCGGAGCGACGGCCTGACCATTGACCAAGGAAACACGATTTTCCAAACGCTGCGGCATCACCGGAGCGGCCCGATGATTCACAAAAATGGGAGACGGTGGAGTGACCGTCTGAATGGCGACCGGACGGACTTCTGGCGCAGCCTGGCTGACTGGCGGATAAGTCGATTGAGCGGGCGGAGCCTGCCCGCTGGAGCTCGGAGGCCCCCAGCGAGGATCAACGCCACAACTAGCGAGACTAAAAAGGGCGGCAATTGAAAAACTGGATAAAAAAAAGCGCGGAAACATCAAACGAGGAGTTGGGTTTCTAAAAAGAACTCCCAAAAGCATCCTTAAATGTCAATTTCTTTTAAAGATCTAATGAATTCTCGGCAAGCCATTTCGAAATCCCTTCCAAAGCTCGCGCGCGATGGCTCAGGGAATTCTTAATCTCCTCCCCCAGTTCGGCAAAGGAACGGTCATACCCATCCGGAGCGAAGAGCGGATCGTATCCGAAGCCTCCCCCACCCGCTCCCTCCTTAAGAATGCGCCCCTCCACCGCGCCAGCGGAGTGGGTCAGGATTTTTCCATCCTGCGCGAGCACCATGACGCAGCGGAAGCGTGCGCTGCGATCGTCACGCTCGCCCAGCTCACGCATGAGCTTTTCGTTATTGAGAGCGTCATTGCCAGCCTCACCAGCATAGCGGGAGGAATAGACTCCGGGTTCGCCATCGAGGACATCGACCTCCAGACCAGAGTCATCAGAGAGGACCAGACCATCCGTAATCGCGCTAATTGCTTCCGCCTTGAGAGTGGCATTGGCTAGGAAAGTGGTCCCGGTTTCCTCGACCTCCGGGGGATCTACGAGCACGGACAAATCACAGACCTCAAAGTCACTGAGAATGGCTCTAATTTCCTCGACCTTATGGGCATTTCGGGTGGCGACGATGAGGCGCGGTTTCATGTCCCTGAGATAGCATTCCACAGGGCCTCCGAAAAAATAAAACGATTCAGTTGGAATAAAAAGCCCTCTGGAGCCGCCTAATGACATGATGACAACATTGAAAACAATCGCCCTCACCTTCCTCGCTGCCGCCTCGGTCAGCATCGCAAACGCCGGTGACTTCCTCACCGATTTCGACGCCGGGAAAGCACAGGCCAAGAAGGAAAAGAAGCCCCTCCTCGTGAAGTTCACTGGCAGTGACTGGTGCCACTGGTGCCAGATTCTCGATAAGGAAGTCTTTGGAAAATCTGATTTTAAAAAGGAGGTCGAAAAAGACTTCGTCGTCGTGGTCCTAGACTACCCTCAGAACGTCAAGCAGGACGCCAAGGTCAAAGCTGCCAACAAAAAGGTGCTAAAGGCCTACAAGGACAAGGTCAGAGGTTACCCCACCGTCCTCCTCATGGACTCGGCTGGCAAGGTCTTCAAGACTACCGGCTATCAAAAAGGCGGCGTGAAGCCCTACCTTGCGATGCTGAAGAAGTCGCTCAAAGCCACGAAATTCCGATAGGAAATTCTCCTCATTAAAATTTTTCCAGACCCCTTCGGGGGTTTTGGAAATTCACCCCGCTGCGGTTATCGGTGCTACCGCGGCGGGGTTATTTTTTGCCTACGACCTCCAACATCCAGCCTCACTGGACACTGACGTCTTGATAGAGCTCGCTCAGTTTGATGCGCCAAACACCTCACTCGATCCCAGCGGGACCAAAGCCTATAAGCCAGGAAGGATCTCAGTAATTTCCGGTTGGACCCCAGATTGTTGAAAAACTGACCTGCTTGCCTTCTATGACCTCAACTACTCAACCCTCCCCTCGCGGAGCACACAGCTCCGCTCCTTCTATCGGCAACTCCCGCGCCCGCCCACGCCCTTCGCCCCCTTCCTTGATTTCCCTTTCGATCCAAACCACTCCCTCCTCTTCTCAAACACTCGTTTAACAAACGCCCGACTCCCCTAAACCAATCCATCACTAAAATACCTCACTCGACATTAATCGTTTTAAATTTGTTCAAAAAAGATTTGGAAAATCTAAAGGTAAGCAGTAAGAAATCTAACTATACATCGCCTGTTCCGAATCCTTGCTGAGAATCGTTTTGGCGAAAAGTAAATAAACATTATAAATTTCAAATAAATCATGATACCCCTTTCCAAAAAAACCGTGTGTCTATTGGCTATTTCTGCCACTAACGCCTCGGCAACATCAGTCTTACTCTTCGAAGATTTTGAAGATAATAACACCCTTCTTACCAGCACGAGCGCAGCACAGCTTCAGTTTGTCGCGGTGAGTGATTACTTCGCTATCGTGCCCCTTACTGGAACACCCGATCACGATGATGGGCCAATTCAAGGCATTCAAGGATCGAATTATTTCGCGGCAGAAGATCTCGATGCTACTGGTTTTACAGCTCCTGGGGCTGGCACATCGACGCGGACTCTCACTTTCGAGCTCGGCATCAGCAACGTCATTGGGGATTTAGCTTTCAATGGTCTCTTTGCCGCTGGCTCCAATGACCTTGGTGTTGGAGACGGTACTTTGCAACGTTACGATTTTGATGATGGATTACGCGTGCGTGCTCAAATTGATAACGGTCAGCTGCAAAACCTTTATGCTCTTAGTGCCGCCAATGCAGCTGGAGACAACACTAACCAAC
>CALBVA010000016.1 GCA_937969125.1 uncultured Verrucomicrobiales bacterium
CCTCGCAGGACGCGCAGTTAGAGCAACGTCAGTATCCAGTGTTTCTGATTTCTATCATGCAGTTTGCTTCGCTTTTGGCAAGGTCTCGTAGATGGGATTTTCGACCACATGAGGCAGCGGCAAGTCCCAGTCTTTCAGGCGTCTCGCGAATTGGGTCCAGGTCATTGAACGACGCTGGCTTCTTCGATTCAGCCATTTAAACAGGATTGCTTTCGCCTTGAGGTCAAATTTCGCCAGCATGCGAGAGTTTCCCATCACTCCATAGCGTCTTTGGAAACATGTGAAGCAGTTCTGCCTGAAGAACACCTACCACGAAACTTTCGAAGAGTTCAGGGGCGCGATTGACGAGGAAATTGTCATAAGTCAACACGACAAAGCGTGATGAACTCAAAAGTCTATTCGCACTCAAATTTCAGATCCTCGACACGATCTCTCCGACCGGAATTTTTTGTAACGACGCGCGGTATACCATTATCATCGGTAACACTTTTTCGCCAAAGCGATCCTGTCAAAAAATCGGCTCAAGTCACTCTCGCCCGCGTCCCCACCCAGGTCGCGATCGCCGCCATCGCCAAGACGAGCCCGAGCATCCATGCCAGGTCCAACAGTCCAATCGTCCCACCAAAGACTGGCACCACCGCGATCAGGGCGGAGACCAGGCCGATCCCCAGGCCCCAGGCCACCATGCTTCGCACCTCTTTTTTGACAATGGTGCTTCGCGTCTCCTGCGAAATCCCCAGCACCTTAAGCGTCTCAAACTCCCCACACCGCTCGCTCAGATTTCGCGCCGTCACCACCCCCACTCCCACGCTTCCGAGGATGATACCAAGCCCACCCAGCACATTAAAAATTGCGATATAGGTATTCTCGACCTCATGAAAAGCCGCCAGCCGATCCTTCGTCGCAGTCACCGTGCCTCCCAGATCGCCCGTCGCCTTCTGTAGCTCAGACTTCGCCTCCGCGCTCTCCGAAAGGAACAGCCGGTAGCCACCCAGCGAAGGATACTTCTCTAACAATTTCCCCTCATCCACGATTAGGCTGCCCTGAAAAATCGAATCCTTCACCACCCCGGCGATCGTCACCGCAAAGTCGTTTCCCCACTCGTCCTGATAGATCAGCTCATCGCCCACCTTCTTCTTCAGCACCCACATCATCGTGGTCTCATCGACAAAGGCCGGCACCCCCGCACCCTCCAGCTCCACCCACTCCGTATCGGTTTTGAATCTCCCCTTTAACTCCGCCGGATCCACCGCCAGCAACCGTGGATTTCCAGACGCGGTGAGATTGAAACAATCCACATCATCCCCCGTCCCGATCCGGAACGCCACCACATCCGCCATCCCGAACCACTCCATCTCACCTGTCACATCCGCCGGACGATTCACCGGAGAAGTCGTCTCCACCCACCACGCGAAGCCTCCTGCTCCGCTCTTCTTCTCCTGCCAATCCTCCCCGCCATTCTTTCGGAAAGCCGCCACCGAAAGCACAAGGAAGACCCCCGCTGCCAGCACTCCCACCACCGTCAAACTCCGCGAAGCCCGTCGCTCCAGATTCACTTTCGCGATTCCCTGCGGGGACAATTCCTCCAATTTTCCCGCCCTCGAAAGTCGCATCCGGAAGATCGCGAGGCCACTCATCAACACTCCAAATCCCACCAGAAAAAAAGCACCCTGCGGCCCCATAGTAAAGCTCATCACAATACCGCCCAAAACCGTCAACACCCCGAAAACCAGAAAGCCAACGGCCCACTTGCTCTTCTTCCCTGGGACTTCCTCCGCGCCCGAATTCAGCCTCACGCTCGCGCTCTTCTTCGCCTCCTTCCGCATCGTCAGCCACACCGTGATCAGGCAACCCTCCACGATCCACAACAGACCAAGCCCAAAGGTTTTCCAGTTAAAGTGGAACACAAATGACGTCCCACCCTCGCCCAAAATCGACCCGATCACTTTCAGCACCGCAAAGCAAAACACCACCGCCAACCCGGCTCCGATCAACGCCCCACCCAGCACAACGAAGAATGCTTCCCCCAATCGCCAGTTCGTAATTTTCTTCGTCGGCACTCCCACCGCGGAGAGCAGCGCACCCTCCTCGGATCGCTGCTCCACTGTGAAGCGAAAGAGCATCGCCACCAGAGCAATCGCCGCCACGATTAGAAAGAAGCTCATGCTTAAAAACAACATCCCAAAGTCCACCGGCGACTTCGCCGACTCCAGCGCACTCCTGGAAAAGTCCCGCACATGCATCCCCGCCAGTCCTGGGGTCAATCTCTCCCTCACTGTCTTCGCGATCTCTGCGGCATCACCACCTGGCACACGAATTCCCGTCGCATTTCCCCACCGATTAGACCACAACTTCTCACCTGTCTCCCGCGAGATAAAAGCCTTCGGCGTTCCCTTGTATTTCTCCCAATATTCATCGTCCTTGTCACGAATCCTCGTCAGATCCAGCGGCAGGCCCGGCTCCCAATCCCTCGCACTACTTACATCCGCCACTCCCGGAAAATCAGGCATCCACCGCTGGTCTGCCGCCGGACCCATCATCGGCACCACACCCACCACCTTAAAGACTGCTCGACGCTCCACCAGCTGGCTCCCGCCCTCCACCGCGAAGTAATCCATCGTCAGTTCATCACCCACCGCCGCGCTAAGATCCTCAGAGAGCCACTCATTAATAACCACCTCATCCAACCCTGGCTGCACCGGAAGAAAGCTCGCAACCTGACCACTCACTGCCGTCACCATGGAGTATGGCGTTTCTCGTACTTCCGTCGCCAGAGTATTCACCAGATAGGTCAGGACCGGCTCGCCCATCACCTTCTCCGCAATTTTCGGCTCGATGAAAATCCGCTCCGAGCGCACCTCCACCGCATCCGGCACCGGCACCACCGAGATTCCATAATCCGCCAGCGTGAGTTCCTCCTCTTTGAGTTTCTCCCCATTCCCGAAGAGGCGCACATTGGCCTTCCCATCCAGCTTCAGGAGCTTTTGCAATCGCTCCAACGGCAGAAAAACCGACGACGGTGCGACCTGCGTCTGTGCCAGACTAAAGCGGCCGAATTGCCCGGCCTCCACTACTAATCCCACTGTCCCTCGCAGCGAAATCAC